>NZ_LGDB01000233.1:0-68724 GCF_001279655.1 Streptomyces sp. WM6372
GCGGGTGTCCTCGTACGCGGCGAGGGCGTCGGCGGGGCGGCCGGACGCGCGGAGGGCGCGGAGCTGCTGGGCGCGCAGGGGCTCGTCGTACGGGCGCTCCCGGATCAGCGCCTCGATCTCCGGGAGGAGGGACTCCGGGTCGGCGGCCCCGCTGCGGAGTTCGGCGTCGATCCGGGCGCGGAGGGCGGCCGCGCGGTGCGCTTCGGGGGTGGCGGCGTAGGCGGTGCGGGCGGGCTCGGCGAGGTCGGCGAGGGCGGGGCCGCGCCAAAGGGCGAGGGCGGCGCGGAGGGTTCCGGCGGCGGTGGCGGGGTCGTCGGCCAGCTGCCCGGCGCCTTGGCGGGCGAGGCGGGTGAAGCGGTGGAGGTCGACGTCGTCGCGGTCGGCGACGGCGAGGCGGTAGCCGCCGGCGGGGTCGGCGGGGACGGTGTCCCGGCCGCCGAGGGCCCGGCGGAGCCGGGCGACGAGGGCCTGGAGGGCGGCGGGGGCGTCCTGGGGCGGGTCGTCGCCCCAGATGTCGTCGACGAGGTCGGCGACGGTTGCGGCGGCCGGGCCGCCGGCGCGGAGTGCGAGGGCGGCGAGGAGCGCGCGCAGGCGGGCGCCGCTGACGGGGAGGGGGGCGCCGGTCTCGTCGCGCGCCTCGGTGACGCCAAGGATGAGATACCGCACCGGGCAATTCTGCCTTGCCCCTGCCGGGGGTGCCGGAGGTTTTCGCGGGGCCCGCGCCTCAGGTGCCGGCGGGGCCGCCGGTGGCGTGTGCCGCGCCCTTGCCGCAGGCCGGCCCCGGGCCCCTCGCGCCTCAGGTGCCGGCGGGGCCGGGGACCAGGGGCGGGGTGCCGGGTGTGCGCCCGTCGGGGCTTGACGGGCAGTCGCGGCCGGCCGCCGGTGGGCAGGTGCTGCGACGCCGCTCCCGGGATCCGCCCCGGCTCCCCGTGCCGCCCGTCGGAACCGAGGGTGCGCGTGGAGGGCCTCCCCGTCGGCTTCCCGCCCCGCCCACGGGCAAGGGTCCCGGAGCGGGGGCCACCCCGATCGGCTCCCGAAGCGGCGAAAGTCGCCGAGCTCCCCGAAGTCCCCGAGGTCGCCGAGGTCGCCGAGGCCCTTGGCAACACGCCGCCGCCCGGCTCAGCCTCCCCCGGCGACCGGGACGGCTGCCGCCCGACCGGTCACGGCGTGGAGGGCCCGGACGCGGGTACTCAGTGCGTGGCGAGCCAGATGGCCGTGAGGGAAGCGGCGCATCCGATGTGGGAGACGGCGAGGAGCACCCGTTCCGGTGGGCCCATACGCCATCGGCTGCGGGCCGACAGCCGCCACTCGTACGCCGCGGAGCCGACGGCGAGGACCAGCAACGGCGCCCACAGCAGGGCCCACCAGGACCAGACGTCCGCAAGACCGAGAACGGCGTTCGCCGCACCGAAGAGGGAAGCGGTCAGGAACCATCCCGGCTTCTGCTGTCCTTCGGCGGCGTGCGACGCGGCTGAAGGAGTGTTCACGCGGCGACGCGCATCGTGTTGTGGTTCACGTGTTCTTCCCTTTGCGTCATGCACGAAGAGGCTGAGATCAGGCTCCTGTTCGTGGAGCCGTCGGCGTGGACACTTTCGGTCCCGAACCGCTCCCGGATCCGCCTCCCGCGCGAACGGCCTTGTCTGCCCGACCGGTTGGACCGGTCGGGCTCCACCGGTGCGTGCTGCATGAACGTAACGCAGCCGCCCGAACCTGCCCAAGCCTTGTCAGGACAGGGCGGGTCGGGGGGTGGGGACGCCCTCGGGGACCGCCCTGCGGCGGGGGGTGGACGTGCCCGTCCAGCAGGTGCCCCGGCGGGCCAGGAGGCGGCCCAGCCACAGTTCCATCGAGACGAGTTCCGCCAGCCCGTCCAGGGGGACGGGGTGCCCCTCCGCCGCGTCCAGCAGAGCCTGTTGGACCACCCGGGCCTCGATCAGGCCCGCGTCCGCCAGGAGGGGGGCGGTGAACAGGGACAGCAGCGAGGGCAGCGCCGCCCTCAGGCCCACTCGGGTCGCCGTCTCGTTCGGGGTGTGGGTCGGGGCGCCCCAGCCCGGCGGGAGTTCGCGTACGCCGGCCGAGGAGAGGACGGTGCGCAGGATCGCCGCGCGGGCGCCGGGCTGGACCCTCAGGGATTCCGGGAGGGCGCGGGCCGCCCGTACGACCTGGTTGTCCAGGAACGGGGCGTGCAGGCGCTGGCTGCGGACCTCCACGGCCTGTTCGAAGACCCGGTGGTCGGCCGCGTGCCGGGTCAGCGCGGCGCGGGCACGGGCCTCGCCGGGGCGCAGGGAAAGGGGCGGGCGGCCTGCGGCGGTTGCCAGGCGGATCGATACTTCCGCCAGTGCCTCCCCCGTCAGCCAGCCCGCCGCCGGGCCCGGGCGGGACCAGGTCAGGGCGGCGAGCGAGGCGTCCACCGGGTTCGACGCGCCGCCCGCGACGGCCCCTTCGCGCAGCCGGGCCGCCGCGGCCTCCATGCCCGCGCGGTACGGCGTACGGGCGAGCCGGCGGGCCGCCGAGTAGACGGAGAACGGGACCAGCAGGGACAGGGCGGCGTCGCCCGGCGCCGAGCGGGCCAGCGCGGCGACCGGGCGCAGCAGGTGGCGTCTGCGGCGGTCCATCAGGAGGTCGGCGAGCCGGGCCGGGTGCGCGTCGAGGACCTGGCGGGCGCCGTGCCCGACGAAGTGGTCCGCCGAGCCGGCCGCCAGCCTGCGCCGCTCGCGGGCGGCGGTGACCAGCGAGGGGCCGGGTTCGTCGGTGAGGGGACCGTCGAGGTCGGCGTACGGGAGGGCTTCCTCGGCGGCGGCCACGACGACGTGGTGCAGCCGGGGGCTGGCGGCGATGGCCCGGGCGCGTTCGAGTTCGGCCTCGCGGCCCTGGGGGGTGGCCAGGTCGTTGAAGGTGACGGCCAGGAGCCGTTCGCCGGACTGCTTCAGCACCGTGCCGGGCGCCCCGGGGAGCCCGGCGGCGAGCAGCGCGAGGGTCGCGGAAGCGCTGCCTCCGGAGAGGTCGGCGCCCACGCCCGGCGCGGGCGCGGGTGCGCCCCGGGCCGCGCGCCGGTCGGCGGGGCCCATTCCGGGCACCGGGCCGGGGTCGTGGGGCGGCATGTCGGGGGCATGCCGCGGGGCCGTGAGCCGGGCGCGCACGGCATCCACCAAAGCTTCGCGTACGCCCTCCACCGCGTGCTCGGGATCGGCCGCGGGCGCCGCCACCGCGAGGGAGGCCACCGGCTCGTACCCGGTGATCTCGCGCGAGCCCTCGCGCAGGATCAGCGCGTGCCCGGGCGGGATGCGCCGCACGCCGACGTACGGTGTGCCGTCGCCCAGTGCCTCCGGGCTGTCGGGGCAGGCCAGCAGGGCGGCGAGGTGGCCGATGTCGAGCTGCGCCTCGATGAGGTCGGCGAGCGGCAGCGCGGCGGTGGCGTACGCGGTCCCGCCCGCCCAGGGGGTGTAGAAGACGGGCCGGGCGCCCGCGAGGTCGCCGACGACCGTGATGCGGCGGCCGGTCTGGACGACGGCGGTGTAGCTGCCGGACCACTGGGTGAGGTGGCGCAGGGCTCCGCCGCGGGCGGCGAGGAGCGCGCTGCGCAGTTCGGCGTCGGTGGCGCCGCAGCAGCCGAGGACGGCGAGCCGGGTGAAGGGGTCGGCGGGGTCGGCGGCCAGGGTGCGGATCTCGTCGGGGCGCCAGTCGCCGACGGCCCAGAGGGGGTCGGGGTCTCCCCACAGCAGTTGGGCGCCGACCGGGACGACGGTGCGTTCGGCGGTGGGGTCGTCCGGACGGGCGGCGTCGGCGTCCGCGAGCCCGCCGCTCACAGGGCCGCCGCCGGGACCGCCGGGGCCATGGGAGCCGTACGAGCCGTGGGAACCGTGGGAGCCGTGGGAACCGGCGGGGCCGGATCCGCCCTGGCCGGCGACGCGGCCGGCCGTGCCGAAGCTCGCGGCGATACTGCTCCACCCGACCAACCAGCGCACCGCCGCCTCCCCAGCCCGTGGGCAATTGACCGGGGCGGGAACGTCGTGGTCAGCGCTGAGGGCGCGGCCGACGGGACCCCGGGTGGCTCGGGGTCCATGCTGCCACGAGACAGGCGTGCGAGAGTGACCCAGGAGGGCGCACGTGCAAACGAACACGCCGCGGACACGCGGTATTTGGCGTTCCGTTCCCACCGCCCCATAGGTCGGTTTCGGCCATTCTTCGGCCGTGCCGAGGCCGTACTGCGGCCGTACTGCGGCCATGCCGAGGCGGCACCGCAGCCGCACCACGAGCACTCTGCCGGCGCACTGAGCCCGCACGTGGCGCCGCCGCACGCCCTGGAGGCGCCCGGCCGCACCGGCCCGCGGGCGCGGTCCGGGAGGCGGGATTCGCCCCCCGGACCGTTCCGCCACCCGCGGGGATTGAGGCGGCGGCATCCCCCGGCCCGCCGGATCCACGCAGCGGGCCGACCCACGCAGGGCACATCGAATCGCCGGGCCCGCTGACCGGCCAGAGCGCACGGGCGGGCGCACGGCCACACGCACGGAGCACGGGAGGGGGCGTGCGCCCGCGGCGCGGGCCCCGCCCCGACTGTGCGGGCGGACAACAATCCCGCCATACGGAAGTCGAGGCCTTAACGCTTGGGAGGCGGGGAACTACGCTGGGTTTACGAAATGCCGGGCAACTATGCCTCGGCGGCGTATGCGTTGTGTGCGTTCCGCGTGTGACGAGGGGTGGCGCATGTCCAGGGAGCTCCGCGAGCCCAATGAGAAGCTCGGCGCCGTCCTCGCCCTCGCCGGCATCAGCAACGCCGGGCTGGCCCGGCGGGTCAACGACCTCGGCGCCCAGCGCGGCCTGACGCTTCGCTACGACAAGACGTCGGTGGCCCGGTGGGTGTCGAAGGGGATGGTGCCGCAGGGCGCGGCCCCGCATCTGATCGCCGCCGCCATCGGCGCGAAGCTGGGGCGGCCGGTGCCGCTGCACGAGATCGGGCTGGCGGACGCGGACCCCGCGCCCGAGGTCGGCCTGGCCTTCCCGCGGGACGTGGGTGAGGCGGTGCGCTCGGCCACCGATCTGTACCGGCTGGACCTCGCGGGCCGCAGGGGCGGCGCCGGCGGCGGTGGCGGGATCTGGCAGTCGCTGGCCGGCTCCTTCGCGGTGTCCGCATACGCGACGCCCGCCTCGCGTTGGCTGATATCTCCGGCGGACGGTTCGGTGGCGCGCGAGCCCGCGGCCCCGCCCCGCGAGACCGTGGCGTCGCGCGAGCCGGCGGCGGGTACGGCCTCGCCCTCGCCGATGTCCTCGTCGCCTTCCTCTGCGTCTTCGTCGTCGTCTTCGCCGTCTTCGCCGTCGTCTTCGTCAACGGGTTTGCCCGCCCAGTCTTCGGGTGAAACGCCGCACGCCCCGCCGCACGCCCCGCTCGGGCACGCGGCCGTACCCGTCTCCGCGCCCGCCGCGGTCGTGGGGCTGTACGACCCGGCGCCGCAGCGCGTGGGCCACAGCGACGTGACCAAGCTGCGCGAGGCGGCCGAGGACGCACGCCGCTGGGACTCCAAGTACGGCGGCGGGGACTGGCGTTCGTCGATGGTGCCGGAATGCCTGCGCGTCGACGCGGCGCCGCTGCTGCTCGGCTCGTACAGCGACGACGTGGGCCGAGCACTCTTCGGCGCGACCGCCGAACTGACCCGGCTGGCCGGGTGGATGGCCTTCGACACCGGCCAGCAGGAGGCGGCCCAGCGCTACTACATCCAGGCGCTGCGCCTGGCCCGCGCGGCCGCCGACGTACCGCTGGGCGGGTACGTACTGGCCTCCATGTCGCTCCAGGCGACGTACCGGGACTTCCCGGACGAGGGCGTGGACCTGGCGCAGGCGGCCGTGGAGCGCAACCGCGGCCTGGCCACCGCGCGCACCATGAGCTTCTTCCGGCTCGTCGAGGCGCGGGCGCACGCGAAGGCGGGCGATTCGGCGGCCGCCGGGGCGGCGCTGCGGGCGGCTGAGGGCTGGCTGGAGCGGGCGCGCGAGGGCGACCCGGATCCGACCTGGCTGGGTTTCTACTCGTACGACCGGTTCGCGGCGGATGCGGCGGAATGCTACCGGGACCTCAAGCTGCCGCGGCAGGTACGGCGCTTCACCGAGCAGGCGCTGTCGCGCCCGACGGAGGAGTACGTGCGCTCGCACGGGCTGCGGCTGGTGGTGAGCGCGGTGGCGGAGCTGGAGTCGGGCAACCTGGACGCGGCGTGCGCGGCCGGCACCCGGGCGGTGGAGGTCGCGGGCCGGATCTCCTCGGCGCGGACGACCGAGTACGTACGGGACCTGCTGCACCGGCTCGAACCGTACGGGGACGAGCCGCGCGTGGCGGAGCTGCGGGAGCGGGCACGGCCGCTGCTGGTGGCGCAGGCTTAGACCCGCCGGCGGCGCGGGTACGGAACCCGCCGGTGCCGCGGGTACGGACCCCGGCGGCGTCGCGGGCGCGGGCCCGGCGGCCACGCGGGTGCGGACCCGCGTGGCCGCATTGTCAGTGGCGGGGTGCAGTATGCAGGGGTGGGAGGTGGCGGCTTGGGCGGCGGCATGGGCAGCGTGGGCAGCGCGGGCAGGGTCGACTGCGATGTGCTGGTGATCGGCGGTGGCATCGTCGGCCTGTCGACGGCGCACGCCCTGGCGCAGCGGGCTCCGGGGACGCGGGTGGTGGTGCTGGAGAAGGAGTCCGGCCCCGCCCGGCACCAGACGGGCCGCAACAGCGGGGTGATCCACAGCGGGATCTACTACCGGCCGGGCTCGCTCAAGGCGCGCTTCGCGGTGCGCGGGGCCGCCGAGATGGTGAAGTTCTGCGCGGAACACGGGATCGCCCACGAGGTCACCGGGAAGCTGATCGTCGCCACCGGGCGGGACGAGCTGCCGCGGCTGCACGCGCTGGTGCAGCGGGGCCGCGAGAACGGCATCCCGGTGCGCGAGCTGGGCCCGGCGCAGATCTCGGAGTACGAGCCGGAGGTGCGGGGCCTGGCCGCGATCCACGTCGGCACCACCGGGATCGTGGACTACGGGCAGGTGGCGCGCCAGCTCGCGGAGTCCTCCGGGGCGGAGATCGTCTACGGCGGGGCGGTGGACCTGATCTCGCGGCGCGCGTCGGGGGTGGCGGTCCGCACCACGTCCGGGCTGGTGGTCCGCTCCCGCGTCCTGGTGAACTGCGCGGGCCTGCAGTGCGACCGGGTCGCGCGGCTGGCCGGGGACGACCCGGGCATGCGGATCGTGCCGTTCCGCGGGGAGTACTACGATCTGGCGCGGCCTTCGCTGGTCCGCGGGCTGGTCTACCCGGTCCCGGACCCGGCGTTCCCCTTCCTCGGCGTGCACCTGACGCGCGGGATCGGCGGCGGGGTCCACGTCGGGCCGAACGCGGTGCCGGCGCTGGCCCGCGAGGGGTACGGGTGGGGCGTGGTCCGGCCGCGGGACGTCGCGGACGAGCTGGCCTGGCCGGGATCCTGGCGGATGGCCCGGCGGCACTGGCGGTACGGGGCGGGCGAGATCCACCGCTCGCTGTCGAAGCAGGCGTTCACGGAGGCGGTACGGCGGCTCCTGCCGGCGGTGTCGGCGGCGGACCTGGCCCCGGCCGGGTCCGGGGTCCGGGCGCAGGCCGTGCTGCGGGACGGGACGCTGGTGGACGACTTCCTGATCAAGGAGGGCCCGCGCACGGTGCACGTCCTGAACGCGCCGTCGCCGGCCGCGACGGCTTCGCTCCCGATCGGCCGTGAAATCGCCCGCCGGGCCCTGTCGTCGCTCCGCGCGTCATAGCCCGCACCCAGGGGGCGTCTGGTGGATCATGCCGGGCTGGCGGTGGCGGGGCCGGACCGGGGTCGGGGTCGGACCGGGGCCGGGGTCGGGGCCGGACCGGGACCGGGGTCGAGGTCGGGGTCGTAGAATCTGGGCATTGTGTCTGAGTCCCTCACCCCCCAGCCCAGCGCCCCGGAGACCGTGCCGGAGGCGAATTCCTACGTGCCCCCGAAGTGGCGGACCGAGCCGCGGTTTCCCGACGGGCCCGCCCCCGATCCGGCCGGTTCGCACCACGAGCGGCGGATCCGGAGCTTCCAGCCGCGGCGCAGCCGGGTCACCACCGGGCAGGGCGAGGCCCTGAAGCGGCTCTGGGGGACCTGGGGGCTCGACATCGACGGACACTCCGTCATCGATCTCGACCAGCTGTTCGGCGGGCGCGGGCTGCCCGTCGTCCTGGAGATCGGCTTCGGGATGGGCGAGGCCACCGCGCAGATGGCCGCCGCCGACCCCGCGACCGGGATCCTCGCCGCCGACGTGCACACCCCCGGCCAGGGGAACCTGCTCGCGCTCGCCGAGCGGAGCGGGCTCGACAACGTCCGCGTCGCCAACGGCGATGCCATCATCCTGCTCCGCGAGATGCTGGCGCCCGACTCCCTCGCCGGCCTGCGCGTGTACTTCCCGGACCCGTGGCCCAAGGCCCGCCACCACAAGCGGCGGCTGATCCAGCCCGAGTTCCTCGACCTGGCCGCGACCCGCCTGGCCCCCGGGGCCGTACTGCACTGTGCGACCGACTGGGAGCCGTACGCCGAGCAGATGCTCGAAGTGCTCACCGCGCACCCGGAGTTCGAGAACACCCAGGCGGACGGCGGCTACGCGCCGCGGCCCGATTTCCGGCCGCTCACCCGCTTCGAGGGGCAGGGCCTCGACAAGGGCCACGTCGTGCACGATCTGCTCTTCGCCCGCCGGGGCCACGCGTCCCCGAACGAGTAGAGAAACCGGACACGTCACTCCTCGTGTCAGAGCGGCTCGCTAGAGTCATCGTGTGTTCCGAGCGCTCCCTGCTGTCCGCGGTGTCCGTGCGTGCGTGCTCGCCGTGCTGTCGCTGTCGGGGCTGGCGATCCTCGAACTCGTGCGGGAGCAGACCGGCACCGCGGGGTTCTTCGTCGGCCTCGGGCTGGCCGTGCTGCCGGTGCCGCCGCTCATGGCGGCCTTCCGGTGGCTCGGCCGGGCCGCGCCCCGCCCCTGGGCACAGTTGCTGTCCTGCTTCGGCTGGGGCGCCTGCACCGCGGCCCTGATCGCGATACTGGCCAACAACTTCGCCACCGAGTGGATAACGGCGGCCACCGCCGACGCCTCGGCCGCCGACCGGCTCGGCTCGGTGGCGATCGCCCCGGTGGTCGAGGAGAGCGCCAAGGCGGCGGCCCTGCTGCTGGTGTTCGTGTTCCGAAGGCGCCAGTTCACCGGCCCCGCCGACGGGTTCGTGGTGGCCGGGTTCACCGCCACCGGCTTCGCGTGCACCGAGAACGTCCTCTATCTGGGCAACGCGTTCGGCGAGGACGTGGAGAGCGGCGCCGCCGCGCTCGACTCGGTGACGGCCGCGACCTTCTTCGTACGGATCGTGGTCTCGCCGTTCGCGCACCCGCTGTTCACGGTGCTCACCGGGCTCGGCTTCGGCGCGGCCGCGCTCGGCGCGGGCCGGATGCGCCGGATCGGGCTGCCGCTGCTCGGGCTACTGGCCGCGATGGGCCTGCACGCGCTGTGGAACAGCTCGTCGCGCTTCGGTGAGTACGGGTTCTACGTGGTCTACGGCTGCGTGATGGTCCCGGTGTTCGGGCTGCTGCTGTGGCTGGCGGTGCGCATAAGGCGGCGCCGGCTGCGGGCCGTGGCCGGGGAGCTGGCGGTGTACGCGGCCGCGGGCTGGCTGCGCCCGGCCGAGGTGCCGGCCCTGGTGTCGATGCCGGCCCGGTCGCTGGCCCGGGCACTGGCCCGGTCCACCGGGGGCCGGGCGGCGGGGCGGGCCGTCGCCCTGTACGAGGCGGACGCGGCCGCGCTGGCCCTGCTGCGGCACCGGGCCCGGCACGGGGGGCCTGCGGGGGTGCCCGATTTCGCGTGCCGGGAACGGGAGTTGCTGCGCCGGCTGTGGCTGCGCCGGGCGACGGCGGGGCCCGCGCTGGCCCGGGCCGCGGTCCTGGAGGAACTCCTTCCGGCCCGCCCGGTGCCCCTCGCGCCGTTGGAACCCCTGGAGCGGGTCTTCGTACCGCCCGCTAGACGTTCAGGCCCTTGGACTCCAGCCACGCCAGGGGGTCGACCGTCGAGCCGCCCTTGCGCACTTCCAGGTGGAGATGGGGTCCGGTGACGTTGCCGGTGGCGCCGACGCGGCCGATGGTGTCGCCCGCGCCGACCGAGCCGGAGGTCACCGACATCGAGGACAGGTGGCAGTACCAGATCTCCGTACCGTCATCGAGCTCCAGCACGATCCGGTACCCGTACGCCCCGGACCAGCCGGCCGAGGTGATCTTCCCGGCGCCGACGGCCTTGACGGGGGTGCCGGTCGGGGCGGCGAAGTCCAGGCCGGTGTGGTGGCCGGAGGACCACATGGAGCCGGCGTCACCGTAGTGCGAGGTGAGGGTGTAGGCGGAGGTGGGGAGGGAGAAGCTGCCGGCGAGCTTGGCGATGCGTTCCTGCTCGGCCTTGGCGCCGGCGGCCTCCTGGGCCTCCTTCGCCGCCTTCTCGGCGGCCAGCCGGGCGTCCTCCACCTCCTTCTGCGCCGCCTCCCGCTTGGCCTTGGCCTCCGCGGCGGCGGCCTCCTGCGCCTCCCGCTCGGCCTGCGCCCGGGTCTGGGCCTCGGCGGCGCTCTCCTGGGACTCGGCCTGCTGGAGGATGCGGCCCACGAGGGTCGCTCCGGCGTCGGTGTGCTGAACCGCCTGCTGCGCGATGATTCCGGTCGATCTCCCGGAGGCCGCGGTGCCCGCCGCGGCGCCTTCCGCTTCCGCGTGCCGCTGTCCGTCGCCCCCGCCGCCACCCATGCCGAAGTCGGGCAACGAGGGCATGGAGATGGCGACTTGGGGCCGGTCCTGCGCGGTGGCGATGCCGCCGGCTCCGACGGCCGCGATCACGCCGACGCCGAGCACGGTGGAGCTGCGGGCAAGTCCCCCGCGCTGCTTGGCGACCCGGTGCTTGCCGCGGGGCGGGCGGGCCGAGTCCTCGGTGGGGTTCCACTCACCCCAGGCGCCCGCGGTGGGCTCTTCCTGGAGCTCTATGCCTTCGGGGGCAGGCGAGTTGGAGGCCACCGGGCCACACTCCTCAGGGGGACGCGCACGCGCACGGCGCCGTCTCTTGCGACGGCTGGGACGACCGCGCTGCGTTATCGAACGGTAATATACGGAGGGGAGTGATTCCAAGCCGTTGCGATGGATCGATGGCACTAATCGGCCACCCTCTGCGGGGCCTTGGCCATGACTAAAGCCGCTTAAGCGGATCAACTCGGGCAAAAATCAAGCAAGATCCACATCTCCCCAGCCACACGCGCACCTTGACGGACCGTCATAAACCTTTCAGGGCACACCTTTTCGCTCACGCACTGTCACCGAGCGACCACGGGGACGGTACGCCCGCGCTCCGGCGACCGGGTTGATGAGGATCGCGGGGGGAGCGGGGGGAGACGGAGCGGGCGAGAACGACGAAGGCCCGGTTCCCAAGGGGAACCGGGCCTTCGTACTGAGTAGCGGGGACAGGATTTGAACCTGCGACCTCTGGGTTATGAGCCCAGCGAGCTACCGAGCTGCTCCACCCCGCGTCGGTAAACACAACTCTACGTCATCGCGGGGAGGGGCTGCGCCAATTAACCTTCCCGCCACCTCCAGGACCGACATATCCGCAGGTCAGAGCCGTAGAGAAGGCCGGAAAGACGGCTCGCATCAGCCCGTGGCCAGGCGGAGCAGGGCCAGGGACCCGATGCCGAAGGCGATGGTGAGGTAGAAGTTCCGGGTGCGCCAGGCCAGCAGCAGGGTCGGCACGGCCAGCCAGAGGCCGTAGTTGCCGGGGCCGAGGTCCAGCGTGCCGGAAGGCGCGAACAGGGACGGGGCGAGCAGGGCGGCGATCACCGCGGGCGGCACCTGCCGCAGCCAGACCACGACGGGCCGGGGCAGGGCGGCCGCGGCGAGGAAGAGGGTGGGCACCAGGCGGGGGCCGAAGGTGACGGCCGCCATGCCGGCGATGGTCAGGGCGAGCGTGAGGTCGTTCATCGGCCCGGTGCTCCTTCCTCGTCGCGGGGGTCCGGGCCGTCGGCCGCGGCGTCCGTGTGTTCCTCGCGGGGTGCGATGGCCAGGCCGAAGGTGGCCGCGGCGGCCGCCGCGACGAGCACGGCCCAGTACTGGAGGCCGAGCAGGGTCAGGCCCACCGCGCCACCTCCCGCGACGACGGCTACGGCGAGCCCGCGCCGGTCGGCGATGATCCCGGCCGCCAGCAGGGCCATGAACATGGCGGGCAGGGCGTAGTCGAGGCCCAGCGCCTCCACGTCGGTGACCAGGTCCCCGGCCAGCACGCCCACGAGCGTGCCCGCCACCCAGGAACCGTGCACGGCGGTGTTGAAGGTGAAGACCTCCGCCTTGGGGCGCTCCGCGCGGTCCGCGTACTGGGCGGAGTGCACCGCGAAGGCCTCGTCGGTGAGCTCGTACGCGAAGAGCGCCTGCTCGCGGCGGCGCCACCCGGCGAGCCGGGGCGCGATCGCGGCGGACAGCAGCAGATGGCGCAGGTTGACCACGAAGGTGGTGAGGACGATGGCGTACGGGGCGGCTCCGACGGCCAGCAGCTGGAGGGCCGCGAACTGCGAGGAACCCCCGTACACGAAGGCCGACATGGCGACCATCGCCCACCAGGGCAGGCCCGCGGTGTGGCCCAGCACGCCGAACGCGAAGGCCACCGGCACGTATCCGAGCATCACGGGGACGGCCTGCCCGAACCCCGCCGCCCAGGCGGCCTGGGACGCGCGGGACGCGCGGGATGCATGGGGCACATGGGGCACATGGGGCGCCTCGGCCGGCCCGGCCGGGGCGGGGGCGGCCGGTCGGACGGCCCCCGCCCCGGTGGCCCCGGCCGCGGCGTGGTGCGCCGGGGCCGGGGGTTCGGTCGCTACAGATCGCACTCGAAGGTCCTCTCCCCCAGGGCCGGGCGGAAGCCCACGCCCGTCCAGAGGGCGGTCGCGGCCTCGTTCCCGTCGAGGACGGCGAGGAAGATCCGGTTGACCCCGCGACGGCGGAAGGCCGCCAGGGTGTCGACCGCCATCACCCGGGCCAGCCCCAGCCTGCGGTGGCCGGGGTCGACCACGGCGTGGCTGATGCTGCCCCGTACGCCGAACGAGCCGGCGAGCAGCGCCGCGACGACCCGGCCCGCGGGGGTGCGGATCACCCGGCAGAGGTCGGAGGAGTGGGCGAGGTGCCCGGAGAGCAGCCGCTCGTCCTCCCATTCGCAGTACGCGGCCTGCGGGGCGGCCCGCAGCAGCTCGATCACCTGCGGGATGTCGGCCGCGGTCATGGGCTCGGAGAGGGCCGGTGCGGCCGGAGCGGCCGGAGCGGCCGGTGCGGCCGGTGCGGCCGGAGCGGGGGCGGACGTCCGGGGCCCGTACGGCCCGACCAGTACGTGCGGCTCGTCGAGCGCCAGGGCTGCGGCGCTCATCAGACCAGCGTCTCGTACGGGGAGCCGGGCAGGGAGAAGGAGATCGCGAGGACGTCGCGGTAGCCGCCCCTGTCCTCGGCCGCGCTGAGGCCGGTGACGTGGTGCTTCATGGCGCGGTCCTCGAAGATCAGCGAGTCGAGCGGCGTGAGGAAGGTGCCCTTGGCGAGCGGCTCCTCGTCCCAGGTGAAGACGGTGCTGTGGCCGCCCTCCACGTCGACGCGGGAGATGAGGTGCAGGCCGGCCCACGGGTAGCCGTCGGAGTGGATGCCCTCCGGGACCAGCTCGTTGTACTGGCCCGGGTTGATCTCGATGCGGATCTGGTGGATCTGGCAGACCCAGGCGCGGGCGCGGTACTCGTCCTCGATCGGCAGGCTGTCGAAGTCGTAGCGGACCAGGGCCTGGAAGAGCGGGTTGCGGTACGTGGCCTCCTCGACGTCGCCGAAGTGGCGCTCGATGCCGCCGACGAAGGCGTTCATCGCCTCGCTCTGGTAGTACGCGACGTGGTCGAGCGGGGCGAGCTCGCCGGTGACGGGCACGTACGTGAAATCGCTGTAGCGGCGGGTGCGGACGGCGCGGTCGCCGCCGCCGAAGTGGGTGTCGGGGGTGAGCCGGCCCCAGGAGGCCTGGAGGCCGTCGAAGGCGGCGGCGAGCTCGGGGGACAGGGTCAGGTCGGCGGCCGGCACGAGGGCGTAGCGCTGCTCGCGCAGGATGTCGCGGAGGTCGGGGCCGACGGAGGTGATGGTGTCGGGGGCGGGCTTGTGGGCGACGGTGGTCACGGCGGTGTTCTCTCTCTGGAGGCGGAGGAAGGAGGCGCGGGGTCAGCGCAGGCCCAGCGATTCGTACGTGGCGTCCAGCTCGGCGACGTCGAGGCCGGCGGCCTCGCGGACGAGGCGGATGGCCCGGTAGATCTGGTTGATGTGCGCGATGTCGTGACCGATGACCTTGCGGATCATGACCTCCATCGTTTCGCCGCCCTGCTCGCCGTGGCGGCCGGTGCGCTGCCAGTCCTCGGGCGGGAGCGCGGCGAGGAGGGCGACGTTGGACGCGCGCAGGCCGGTCCAGGCGTCGAGCATCTGGCGGAACGGGAGCCGGGGCAGCGGGGCCCACAGCTGCTCGTCGTAGCCGGGGTAGACGGGGTTGTCCTCGGTGGCCACGAGGCGCCAGCGGAAGCCGTAGACGATGTCGACGTCGAAGAGGTGGCCGACGATGAAGGCGGCGGGCCACTCGCCCGGCTCGGGGACGGTCTCGGCGAGTTCGGTGGGCAGGTCGGCGAAGAGCTGCGCCGCCCAGACGGGGGTCTTGGCGAGCACGTCGAACGCGTCGCGCTCACCGGCGACTTCGAGGAGCGCGGAGACGTACGCGGCGGGGTCCTCGGTGGCGGAGGGGATGTCGATCCGGTGGACGTCGGCGGCGGCTGCGGTGCGGGTGGTCATGCGGAGGTGCCTTTCGGGTGGGTGGACTTGTCGAGTGGGCGGGCTTGTCGAGTGGGCGGGCTTGTCGGGTACGGATGCCGGGGGTACGGATGCCGCACGTACGGATGGCGCGGGTACGGGTACTGCGGATCCGGCGCCGGAAGCTGGAGGAGGTCAGGCCGCCGGGGCCGGTTCGGGGGTCTCGGCGGGCTGCGGGGCGCTCACCGCCCTGCGGTGGCCCGGGTCGGCGCCCAGGATCAGGAGGGCGCCGAGGGCGGCGACGGCCGCGCAGGCCGTCCAGTGCAGCGGCGGCGAGATGCTGTAGAGCAGGCCGCCGACGGCGGGGCCGAGGGCGCCGCCGAGGGTGTGGGCGATGCCTTCCGCGCCCTGGTAGCGGCCGCGCAGGTGGGCCGGTGAGAACTCGGCGGGGTACGCGTTGGCGATCGGGGTGTACACGGTCTCGGCGACCGTCCACACGACCACCGTCAGCGCCAGCAGCCAGACGGCCTGCATCGCGCCCGTGAGGGCCATCCCGATGCCCAGCAGGGCCAGTCCGGCGGCGATCACCCGGCGCGGGTTGCGGCGCTCGGTGTGCTTGGTGAGCGGGAGTTCGATCACCACGCAGAGCAGAGCGTTGAGGCCGAGCAGCAGGCCGTACACCTTGTTGTCGAACCCGGCGTCGGTCACGTGCAGCGGGAGGGTCGCGGTGGACTGCCCGTACACGAAGGTCGCGGCGACCATCGAGCCGAGGAAGAGCAGGTACGGGCGGTCGGAGAGCACCTCGCGGTAGCCCCCCTTGCCCGTGCCCGTGCCCTTGGCCGCCGCCTCCGGCGCGGGTGCTTCCACCGGCGGGCGCCCGCCCGGCAGCGTGCTCAGCGCGAGCACGCCGAAGGCGAAGGAGAACAGGGCGTCGCCGAGGAAGACGTACGTGTACGAGGCCCCGCTGAGGAGGCCGCCGACGAGCGGGCCGACCGCCATGCCGACGTTGATGGCGAGGCGCAGGACGGCGAAGGCCGTCACCCGCTGCTTCTCGGGGACCACGTCGACGAGCAGCGCGCCGGCGGCGGGCCGGTACAGCTGGGCGAAGACGCCGACGAGCCCGACCAGCGCGGTGGTCGCGAACAGCCCGTCCGTCAGGGGGACGAGGGCGGTGGCGACGCTGCTGCCGAACATCGACACGGCGATGGCGGTGCGCCGGCCGAACCGGTCGGCGACCGTGCCGCCCACCGCGTTGCCGATGAAGGCGCCGACTCCGACGACGCCGAGGGCCACGCCGGCCTGGAACGCGGAGAATCCCTGGGCGACCAGGAAGAGCACCAGGAATACGTTCAGGAAATTGCCGAATTTGATGAGGAACATTCCGGAGAAGATCACCCAGGCGCTTCTGGGCAGGTCCTGCAATCGTCGGCGCAAGGGGTCCTCGCCGGCCATGGGGGGCTCCTTCTCGATCGGGGATGCATCACGGATGCGGTGGCGTCCACCATGAAACCCACCGGTCAAGGCCCTGCACAGGGCTGAGGGCTGGCACAAAGGGGGCTGGCACATTCCTGCCCGGGCACCGGGACCGGACCGTTTCAAGATCACCCGCGGGCGGCTGCTGCGTCATTCGTGCCGGGCATTCTTGTGCCAGCCGGAATCCATTTCCCGGCCCGGAATTCTGCTGCAGTGTTCTGGCCATGACCGAACACATGCTTCTCGTCGTCGGCGGACGGATACAGACGCTGCGCAAGGCGGCGGCCCTCGGAATCCGCTTCGTGCTGATCCAGCACAAGGACCAGTTCGTGCCCGAGGCCGCCGAGCTGGCCGAGGCCGTCCTCATCGCCGACTACACCGACTGGGACGTCACCCGTCCGCTGGTGGAGGCCGCGCAGCAGGCGTACGGGTTCACCCGGGTCGCCTCGATCACGGAGCCGGGCCTGGTCCCGGCCGGCCGGATCAGCGACCACCTGGGGCTCGGCAACACCTCGGAGGAGGTCGCCGAGCTGCTGCGCGACAAGCACGCGATGCGCCGCCACCTGGCCGCGTCCCCCTCCCCGCAGGTGCGGGCCCTGTCGGTGGCCGCCGCCGAGGTCGACAGTGCGCAGGCGCTGACCGCCTTCGGCGCCGAGCACGGCTACCCGTTCGTACTCAAGCCCGTGGACGCCACCGCCAGCCTGGGCGTCGTACGGATCGACGGGCCGGAGCAGGCCGCCGAGGCCTGGGCCGGTGTGGAGGCCCTGCGGGCCCGCACCGACCTCCAGTGGGGTGCGTTCTTCACCATCGGCCGCTTCATCGCCGAGCAGTACATCCCCGGCCCCGAGTACAGCGTCGAGAGCTTCTCGTTCGCCGGCCGGCACATCGTCCTCGCGGTGACCGAGAAGCTCACCGGCGGCGGGTTCATCGAGCTCGGCCACGCCCTGCCGGCCCGCCTCGACCCGGCGGACGAGCGGCGCGTCGAGGAGGCCGTCGCCCGCTTCCTGGACGCGATGGGCCTCACCGACGGGGCCGCCCACACCGAGCTGCGGCTGTCCCCGACGGGCCCGCAGATCATCGAGAGCCACAACCGCATGGGCGGCGACCGGATCTTCGACCTGCTGGCCTCGGCCTACGGCATCGACCTCGAAGAGTGGATCGTGGCCTGGCAGTTCGGGCTGGTCCCCGCCCTCACCGAACGCCCCGTCCCCCGCCACGCGGCGGCCACCCGCTTCCTGTCCGCCGAGCCGGGCACGGTCGTGGAGATCCAGGGCGTGGACGAGGCCAGGGCCCTGCCCGACGTCATCGACGTGGAGACCACCGTGCGACCCGGCGACGCCGTCGGGGAACTGCGCGGCAACTGGGACCGGGTCGGCCAGGTGCTGGTCACCGGGGCGGACACCGAGGCCGCCGTCGCCACCGCCGAGCGGCTCACCGAGAAGGTCACCGTCGTCACCACCAGCACCACCCCCCTGCACGCCTCCCATGGAAAGACCGCGTCATGAAGATCCTGCTGATCATGCGGAACACGTACGCATGGCACCGCGAGCACATCGAGACCCTGGAGCGGATGGGTCTGGAGATCCACCTGGCGACCCGGGTCGCGCAGGCCGCCGACGACGGCCGGTTCGCGAACGTCGTAGCGATCCCGGAGGAGCTGGAGGGGGCGGAACTCGCCGAGTTCTGCGCGACCGCGGCCCGCCGGCTGGGCATCGCCTCGGCGATCACCTTCTACGACAGCGACATCGCCGTCACCTCCCGGGTCAACCAGCTCCTCGGGCACGACTGGCCGCGCCCCGAGGCCGACCTGGTCTCCCGCGACAAGCAGCTCCAGCGCTCCTTCCTGGAGCGGCACGGTCTGCCGGGTCCGAAGTTCGCGGGTGTCACCGGCGTCGAGGCGGGTCTCGCCGCCGCGGAGGCCTTCACGTACCCGTTCATCGTCAAGCCGAGCGCGCTGGCCGCCAGCATCGGCGTCAGCCTGGTCCGCGACCGCGCCGAGCTGGAGCGGGCGCTGGCCGACGTGGCCCGCCTCGCCGAGGAGTGGGGCGGCTACTTCCCCAGCGACGGCCCCGAGATCGCGCTGCTGGAGGAGTTCCTGCCGGGCAAGGAGGTCACCCTCGACGGGGTGGTCCTGGACGGCACGTTCCACCTGGTGGGCGTCACCAACAAGATGCAGATGCCGGGCCCGTACTTCGAGGAGGACTTCTACACCCTCCCGTTCCGCACCCCGGAGGAGGAGCCGGAGCTGGTCGCGGTCGCCGAGGGCATCGTGGCGGGCCTGGGCGTGCGGCACTGCCTGTTCAACGCCGAGTTCCGGCAGGACTCCGAGGGCCGCTACCGGGTCGTGGAGTTCGCCACCCGGATGAGCGGCGGCCAGAACTACCGCAACCTGCGCGAGGTACACGGCATTGACGCGGTCCGCCTCTACGCCAAGGCCGTGCTCGCCGGGGACGACGTCTGCGCCCTCGGCACGCTCCTGGACGGCGAGGTGCTCCGGGCCGCGGCCCCGCGCGCCGCCACCTGCATCAAGTTCGCGTACCGGACCGGGACCCTCGTCCGCAACAACTCCGGCGACGCGACGCACTCCCCGTACTTCCGCTCGTACATCCCCGCCTCGAAGCCGGGCGACCGGCTGCGGCGCGCCCCCGAGGGCTGGTACGAGATCGCCGGCTCGCTCGCGGTGGCCGCGCCCTACCGGAGCGCCGCCGACATCGACCGGGTGGAGCGCATCGCCGCCGATCTGGACGAGCGGCTCGACGTGGTCGTCGTACCGGCGGCCTGACAGATCGCCCCGCCCGCAGCGACGTTTCACGTGAAACGTCGCCTGATGTCCGGGACTTCGCCTGTTTCACGTGAAACATCGGCCGGCGTCCCTGCACTCCACACTCCACCGACCGCGGAAAGAGCCCCACGTGCACGCCAACGACCCCGTGTTCCGGATGGGAATCACGGAGCCCACCGCCATCGACCCGTACAAGGCCCAGGAAGGGGAGGGAATCCTCGTCTGCAAGGCCCTGTTCACCGGACTCCTCGCCCTCGACGAGGACGGCGCGCTGATCCCGGCCACCGCCCGGTCCTGGGAGAGCGACCCGACCGCCACCACCTGGACCTTCACGCTGCGCGCCGGCACGGTGTTCAGCAACGGCGAGCCGGTCACCGCGCACAGCTTCGTACGGGGCTGGCAGCGGGCGCTGGACCCCGAGGCGAACACGGAGACCGCGTACCACCTGGCGGGCGTGCGCTCCTTCACGGCGGTCGACGAGACCACGCTGGTGGTCGAATTGTCGGAGCCGGACGTGCAGTTCGATCTGAAGACCCTCCAGCCGATCTTCAGCCCGGTGCCGGAGTGCGCCGGCCCGGCGCTGAACCCTCAGTACAACGACCTCCCGGTCGGCAACGGTCCGTTCAAGATGGCCGGCCCCTGGGAGCACGGGGTGGCGATCCGGCTGGAGCGCAACGAGCTGTGGGCGGGGCCCGCGCCCGAGGTGCGCGAAGTGCACATCGACATCCTCGACGCGGTGACCGGCCTGGACGACGAGTACGGGCGCTTCCTGGCCGGCACGTACGACTACGCCCGGATCCCCCCGGCGCGCACCGCCGAGGCGGCGGCCCAGGACGGCTTCCTGGAGCAGGAGGGCGCCGGCCTCTTCTACCTGATCCCGTTCTGCCACCAGGCGCCGATGGACTCGCTGGACGCCCGCCGGGCCCTGTCCGCGGCCATCGACCGCCAGGGGCTGATCGACACGTACTTCCAGGGGCGGCGCAGCGCGGCCCACTCCCTGCTCTCCCCGTGGTTCGGCAAGGCCCACACCCCGCTCGCTGAGCTGAGCGCCGACGACCCGGACTCCGGCTGGTCGGCCTTCGACCCCGCGCGGGCCCGTGCGGCGGCCCTGCGGGCGGGCCTCGGGCCCGGCAGCCGCGTCGAGTTCGCGTACAACACCGGCGCCGGGCACGACGACTGGGTCAAGGCGCTGGCCCGCGGCCTGGAGGACGTTCTCGGCTGGCGGGTCGAGCTGCTGCGGACCGACGCCCGCGGGCTGGTCGACCACCGCACCTCGATCGCGGCGGCCGGGTTCTGCCGGGCCGGCTGGGCCTGCGACTACCCGACCCCCGACAACATGCTCTTCCCGCTGCTGCACTCCTCGTGCACGGCGCCCGACGCCGAGGGCACGGCCCACGGCGACAACGAAGGCCGGTACGTGAACCCGGAGTTCGACGCCCTCGTGGCACGCGCCCGGGCCTCGACGGACCCCGCCGAGCGCGCCGACGCCTGGCGCCGCGCGGACCGTACCGCGATGGCGGACCTGGCGCTGATCCCGCTCTGGTACCGGACCGACCAGCGGGTCCACGCCGCCGGCCGGATCACCGGCCTGCGCATCGACTTCGACGGAAACCCCACCCTCACCACTGTCAAGGCAAGGAAGACCACCCGATGAGTGCGAGCACGACTCCCGTCCACGACATCCTCGGCATCGGCTTCGGCCCGGCGAACCTGGCCCTCGCGATCGCCCTGGAGGAGCGCGAATCGCCGCTGACGGCCCGCTTCCTGGAGGCCCGCCCGAGCCCCGAGTGGCAGCCCGGGATGCTGCTGGACGGCTCCGACATCCAGAACCACCCGAGCCGCGACCTGGTGACCCTGCGCAATCCGCGCAGCCGCTACACCTTCCTGAACTACCTGCACGAGCAGGGCCGGCTGCTGCGCCACCTCAACCTCCCCTCGGAGTTCCCGCTCCGCAAGGAGTACGCGGGCTACATCCGCTGGGCCGCCGGGTTCTTCTCGCACCTGGTCGACTGCAACCAGCGGGCCGCCCGCGTCGAGATCGTCGAGGAGTTCGGCGAGCGGCTCTACGAGGTCACCACCATGGCGGGCAGCCGCTACCTCGGCCGCACGCTGGTGATGGGCCCGGGCCGCACCCCGTACGTCCCGGCCCCGTACGACACGCTGCGCACCCCGCGGATCTTCCACCTGACCCAGTACCTGCCGAAGCTGGCGGAGCTGACCGGCGAGGGGCGCGCACCCGAGTCGGTGGCCGTCATCGGCGGCAGCCAGAGCGCCGTCGAGCTCGCCCTGGACCTGCACCGCCGGTTCCCGCGGACCAAGGTGACCACGTACACGCGCTCGCACTCGCTGCGCCTGAAGGACACCAGCCCCTTCAGCGAGGAGGGCTACTTCCCCGAGTTCACCGAGTACTACTTCCGGGCCTCCCGCGAGGGCAAGAAGGCCCTGGACGCGTACATGCACGGCACGAACTACTCCTCCGCCGACGGCGACGTCCTGCGCGACCTCTACATGACGATCTACGAGCAGGAGCTCGACGGCGACCAGAAGGTGTTCGTCCGCGGCAACCACGAGGCCGTGGGCGTGACCCGGGCGGGCGGGGACCGGATCGCCCTGGACTTCCTGGAGCGGACCACCGGCGAGCGGATCAGCGAGACCGTGGACTTCGCGGTCCTCGCCACCGGCTTCCGGAACATGGGTCCCGGCCCGCACGAGGAGCTGTGCCCGCCGCTGATGGCCCCGCTCGCGGAGCTCTTCGCCACCGAGCCGGACGGACGTCTCCAGGTCTCCGCCGACTACGCGCTCGAACCGGTCGCCGACGGCACCCCGCCGCTCTTCCTGAACGGCCTGTGCGAGTCCAGCCACGGCATCGGCGACGCGGGCTCCTTCAGCCTCCTGTCGCTGCGCGCCGCCAGCCTCACCGACGCCCTGACCGCCCGCCTGACCGGCGCCGCCACCACCGCCGCCGACCGCAGCGCCGTACTCGCCGCCGCCTGACCGGAAAGGTCCCCGTTCCCCATGACCGCCACCATCGACACCCCGGTCGCCCCGGCCCCGCCGGTCTACACCGCCCCCGTGATCACCGGCCCGCTCCCCGGTCCGCGCAGCGCCGAGCTGCTGGACCGCCAGGCCGGCCGCGAGTCCAACTCCCGCTCCTACCCGCGCAAGCTGCCGATGGCGATCCGCCGCGGCAAGGGCTCGTACGTGGAGGACCTCGACGGGAACGTCTTCCTCGACTTCCTCAGCGGCGCCGGGGTGCTCTCCCTGGGCCACAACCACCCCGAGCCGCTCGCGGCCGCCCACCGCCAGCTCGACGAGTTCGTGCACGGGCTGGACTTCCCCACCCCGGTCAAGGACGAGTTCACCGAGCTGACCATCGGGATGCTGCCGGAGCCGATGCGCGAGCGCACCCGGATCCACTTCTGCGGGCCGACCGGCGCCAACGCCGTCGACGCCGCCCTCAAGCTCTGCAAGACCGCCACCGGCCGCGAGGAGATCATCACCTTCCAGGGCGGCTTCCACGGGGCGACCCTGGCCGCGCTGAGCGTGACCGGGCTCGTCGAGCAGAAGGAGCCGGTCCGCGGCCGGATGCCGGGCGTGCACTTCTTCCCGTACTCCAACTGCCACAACTGCCCGCTCGGTCTGAAGCGGGACGACTGCCAGGTCAACTGCGCCGCGTTCCTGGAGAAGGCGCTGACCGACGTCAACGGCGGGATCACCCTGCCCGCCGCCGTGATCATGGAGCTGGTGCAGGGCGAGGGCGGGGTGATCCCCGCCGAGGTCGAGTTCGTCCAGCGGATCCGCGAGGTCACCCGGCGGCTCGGCATCCCGCTCATCGTCGACGAGGTGCAGAGCGGCTGCGGCCGCACCGGCACCTGGTTCGCCTTCGAGCAGTACGGCATCGAGCCCGACGTCGTGTGCGCCTCCAAGGCCCTGTCCGGCATGGGCCTGCCGGCCTCCGTGATCCTCTACGACGAGAAGCTGGACGTCTGGAAGCCCGGCGCCCACTCCGGCACGTTCCGCGGCAACCAGCCCGCCTTCGCCGCCGGCGTCGCCACCATGAAGGTCGTCCGCCGCGAGCGCGTCCTGGAGAACGTCCGGGCCCGCGCCGACCAGCTGATGGTCCACCTCCAGGGCCTGCGCGAGCTCACCCCGTACGTGGCCGACGTACGCGGCCTCGGCCTGATGACCGGCGTCGAGCTGACCGACCCGCAGACCGGTCTGCCCGCCGACGAGCTGGCGAAGCAGGTCCAGTGGGAGGCCGTCAGCCGCGGCCTGATCATCGAGCTCGGCGGCCGCGACGACTGCGTCGTGCGCATGCTGCCGCCGCTGAACTGCTCGGCCCGCGAGATCGACCAGGCCGGCCGGATCATCCGCGCATCCCTGACCGCGGCCCTGTCCGCGCTCGGCCTGACGACGGCGGGTGCCCGGTGAGCACGCACGACACCACCGTCCAGGACCTGGTGGTGGCCGGGTTCGGCCCCTCCGGGATCGCCCTGGCCGCCGCCGTCGAGGACCACGACGACGCCACCGGCGCCGCCCCGCTGGCCGCGCGCTACCTGGAGAAGGCCGCCGACTCCGCGTGGCAGCCCAACCTGGTCCTGCCCGGCACCGACATCCAGCACCACTTCCTGCGCGACTTCGCCACCCCGCGCGATGCCCGCTCCCGCTTCACCTTCCCCCACTACCTCCAGCAGAGCGGCCGCTTCTACCCGTTCACGCTGATGGGCGGCTACGTCAGCCGCCTGGAGTGGTCGGACTACGTGCAGTGGGCCGCCGGCCAGGTGCGCGGCCCCGTCGACTACCACCGCGAGGTACTGAGCGTCGAACCCGTCACCGGCGCCGACGGCCGCGTCCGCACCGCCCGCGTCCTGTCCCGGGACACCCGCGACGGCTCCCTGCACACCGTGGAGGGCCGCAACATCGCGCTCGCCACCGGCCACGAGGCCTACGTACCGGAGCTCTTCCGCCCGCACCTGGGCGAGCGGGTCTTCCACGCCTCGAAGCTGCTGCCGGGACTGGCCGCCCTGGGCGAGCGCCCGCTGCGCTCCATCGCCGTCATCGGAGCCGGGCAGACCGCCGGCGAGATCGTCCTGCACCTGGCGGCCCGGCACCCGGACGCGCAGATCCACTCGGTCGTACGGCACGCGGGCTTCCGGATGTACGAGCTCGGCCACTTCAGCAACGAGGTGTACTTCCCCGACGAGACCGACTACTTCTACGGGCTCGAGGGCGAGCAGCGCGAGCGCGCCCTGGACCAGGCCCGGGCCACCAACTACGCGGCCGTGGACCCCGACGTCTCCACCGCCCTCTACCAGGCCGTCTACCAGGACCGGTTCACCGGCCGGCAGCGCCTGCACATGCACAAGCGCACCGAGGTCACCGCCGTGGACCAGGCCCCGGACGGCCGGGTGCTGCTGCGCACCGGCGAGGTGTTCACCGGCGAGAGCGGCCTGATCGAGGCCGACGCCGTGATCGTCTGCACCGGCTACCGCGAGGCCGCGCTGCCCCGCCAGCTCGCCGCCCTGGTCCCCCACCTGCGCCTGGACGCGCAGGGCCGCCCCGAGGTCACCCGCGCCTACCGCGCCCGCACCACCGACGACTGCGAGGTCGGGATCTACCTCGACGGACTCACCGAGTGGCGGCACGGCATCGGCAGCGCCACCTCCTTCAGCCAGATGGCCGCCAAGGCCGACACCATCCACCGCGACCTGCGCGCCCGCCTGCGCCAGCCCGTCGCCGCCTGATTGGACCCGTACGCGATGCACATCTTCACCGCCCACGAGGACGACATGGTCTTCGAGGAGCCGTACAACGTCAGCGGCCGGCGGATCTTCCCCTGGCCCGAGGCCGTCGAGGAGCCCAACTGGGGCGGCGCCTGGGTCGACGTGGCGCCCGGCGCCACCTCCACCCCGCACGACCACGACGAGAACGAGATGTTCTTCATCGTCGAGGGCAGCGGGGTCATGCGGATCGGCGCGGAGACCCGCCGGGTCCGCGCCGGCGAGACCGTGTTCATCACCCCGCTCCAGGACCACGACCTGACCAACGACGGCGACGTCCGGCTGCGCTTCGTCACCATCTGGTGGGGCGGCTCGGACGCCGTGGCCCGCGACCGCGCCACGTGGGCCGCCGAGTTCGGCATCACGGACCCGGGCTCCGGCCCCGCGGCGGCCGCGGACCGGCAGGTGGACGCATGAGTCCCATCGTCCACGCGCACGCCGACGCCATCGTCGTCGGCGGCGGGGTGATCGGCGCGGCCATCGCGCACCAGCTCGCCCTCGCCGGCATCGGCCGGATCGTCCTGTGCGACCAGGGCCGGGTCAACGCCCAGGGCGCCACCTCCCGCTCCGGCGGGCTGCTGCGGCTGCACCACACGGCCGTCGCCGACACCCGGCTCGCCGCCCGCAGTCTGCCCGTCTTCGAGCAGTGGTCGGACGTCATCGGCGGCGACTGCGGCTACCGCCGCACCGGCTTCGTCATGATCGTCGGCGAGAACCACGCCGAGGACCTGCGGTACAACGCCGCCGCCTCCGCGGACGCCGCCGGATACCGCCGCGTCGAGGTCATCGACGCAGCCGAACTGAAGGAGATCTACCCCGGCCTGCGGACCGAGGGCGTCGCCCTCGCCGCGTACGAGCCCGAAGGCGGCTACGCCGATCCGATGGCCGCCTCCGCCTCGCTGCTCACCGCCGCCTACCGGCTCGGTGTGTCCCCCTCCGAGGGCATCCGCGCCATGAAGGTGCTGGAGACCGCGGGCACCGTCACCGGCGTCCTCACCTCCATCGGCCGCATCGACGCCCCGCTGGTCGTCCTCGCCGGCGGCGCCTGGGGCTCCGCCCCCGCCGAGCACCTGGGCATCCACATCCCCGTCACCGCGCGCCGGATCGGGCTGGCCCAGGCAGAGCTCCCGGGGGCCGGCCGGCGCGGGTCGGCGGCCTCCGTACCGACCTGCATCGACGACACCACCGGCAGCTACTTCCGGCCCGACGGCCTCGACCGCTTCTACTTCGGCGTCCCCAGCAAGCCCGACACCGAACTGGGCCGCGACGTGGAGCCGCTGACCGAGGCCGAGCTGGAGTCCGCGATCGCCGCGATCGCGGACCGCGTCCCGGCCGCCGCCACCGCCCCGCTCGCGGGCACCCGCTCCGGGCTCGACGGCTACACCCCCGACAAGCGCCCGGTCGTGGGCGCGGCCGGCCCCGACGGGCTCTACCTGGCCCTCGGGTTCAGCGGCGGCGGCTTCAAGCTGGCGCCCGCGGTCGCCGAGCTCGCCGCCAAGGAGATCGTCGAGGGCGGGGCCGTCCCCGGCAAGGCCGTCCAGGAGCTGCTGGAGCCGTACCGGCCGCAGCGCTTCCTCGCGGGCCGCCCGATCCGTCCGGAGGCCCCGTATGACCACATGTGAGACCGGCCCGGAGGCCGAAGTGCGACGGCCGCTGCGCGAGGTGCTGCGCGAGGACGTGCGGACCGTCCTCGCCAAGGACCCGGCCGCCGGCTCCCGCGCCGAGGTACTGCTCTACCCGCACATCCACGCCCTGTGGACCTACCGCGTCGCGCACTGGCTCTGGGGCCGCGGCCACCGGGTCAGCGCCCGCGCCCTGTCCCTGCTGGCCCGCGCCGTCTCCGGCATCGAGATCCACCCCGGGGCCCGGATCGGCCGCCGCTTCTTCGTCGACCACGGCACCGCCGTCGTCATCGGCGAGACCGTCCGGATCGGCGACGACGTGATGCTCTACCACCAGGTCACGCTCGGCTCGGTCGGCTGGTGGAAGGACCTGCGCCGCCCCTCCGGATCCCGCCGCCACCCCGTCGTCGGCGACCGCGTCGTCATCGGCACCGGGGCCAGCGTCCTCGGCCCGGTCACCATCGGGGCCGACTCCCGGATCGGCGCGCACTCGGTCGTCCTCGACGACCTGCCGCCGCGCAGCCGCGTCGTCGCCGCCGCCTCCGCCGCCCTGCCGCCGCTCGACACCGCGGCCCCCCTCGACTCCTCCGCCCTGACCGTCCCCGAAGGAACCCACGCATCATGACCTCGTACGTCGTCACCAGCGCCCCGCCGAACCCGAACGGCGACCTCCACCTCGGCCACCTCTCCGGCCCCTTCCTCGGCGCCGACGTCCTGACCCGGCACCTGCGCCAGCGCGGCCACGACGTGCGCTACGTGGGCTACTCCGACGAGCACTCCTGCTACGTACCGCGCCGGGCCGCCGAAATCGGCTCCACCGCGTACCCGACCGCGAAGCTCTTCGGCGACCGCATGGAGGAGACCCTCTCGCTGGGCGCCATGCACCACGACTGGTTCACCCGCCCGCTCACCGACTCCACCCACACCGAGTTCGTGCAGCGCTTCTTCCTCGAACTGTGGGAGTCCGGCGCCCTGGAGGTGCAGGAGCTGCCCGTCTTCCACTGCGCGCCCTGCGAGCGGTACCTGTACGAGGCCGAGGTGCGCGGCGAGTGCCAGTTCTGCGCCGAGCCCTCCGACGGCGTGTACTGCGAGGCCTGCGGACTGCCCCAGGACCCGGCCGGGCTCGCCGCCCCCCGGTGCACCGCCTGCTGGAACACCCCCGAGACCACGACCATGCGCCGCATCGTCTTCCCGCTGGAGCGCTACCGCGACCGCCTCCGGGCGTACTACGCCGACGCGCAGGCCAAGGCCGAGTGGCGGCCCCGGCTGATCTCCTACCTGGACGGCCTGTTCGAGCGGGCCCTGCCCGACACGGCGATCAGCCGCGAGGCGGACTACGGCATCCCGGTCCCCCTGCCCGGCTGGGAGGGGCACATCCTCGACACCTGGTTCAGCGGCATCTGGGGCTACGCGGCGGGCACAGCGCGGGTCGCCGAGGCCAACGGCGACCGCTCCGCGTGGGAGCGGCTGTGGACCGACCCCGAGACCCGGATCGTCAACTTCATCGGCTTCGACTGCTCGTTCTCGCACGCCGTGCTGTGGCCGGCGCTGCTGCTCGCCCAAGGTGAACTGACCCTGCCCGCGCAGGTGGTCATCAACGAGTTCTACCGGCTGGAGGGCGACAAGTTCTCCACCAGCCGCGGCCACGCGATCTGGGGCGGCGAGTTCCTGCGCCGGGTCAACGCGGACGCGCTCCGCTTCCACCTGTGCCTGACCGGCCCGGAGCGGGCGCAGAACAACTTCTCCATGAAGGAGTTCGCGGACACCCTCAGCACCGTCCTCGCCGGCGGTCTGGAACGGTGGACCGACACCGTACTGGACCTGCTCGCCCAGGACTTCGACTCCGTCGTGCCGGCCGCCGGGCCCGCCGACGGCCCGCTGGCCGCCGAACGCGCGGCGCTGCCCGGGCAGATCACGGCCGCCCTCGGCGCCGAGGCCTTCTCCCCGCAGCGCGCCGCCGACGTCCTGGCCACCGTGATCGAGCGGGCCGACGCCGACCTGCGACAGCTCGCCCTGCTGCGGGCCGCCGGACCGCGCGCCGAATACGCCGGACGGCTCGCGGCGCACGTGGAGCTGCTGGCCGCGGTCGCGGTCACCGCGGCGCCGCTGATGCCGGGCTGGTCCGCGTTCCTCGCCGGGCACCTGGGCCTGCCGGTGGACCTCGGCACGCGGATGCCCGTGTGGGACGGCGTGGAGGGGCGGCTGCTGGCGGAGGGCGCGGCGCTGCCGGCCGCCACCCCGCTGTTCTTCCACGAGTTGTCGTGACGCGTACGGACACCTGGTCCGCGGGCGCGGCGAAGGCGCTGGGCGCGGTCCTCGGCGCCGGGGCCCTGCTGCTCCCGGCGGCCCTCGCCCCGCGGCCCGGCCCCTGGACCGGGGTCGCGGTGGCGGGGGCGCTGGCCGGCTGGTGCCTGCTGGTCGCCGCCGCCGGCGGTACGGAGGATTGCGGACCGGTGGCCTTCGTACGGGACCGCCTCGGCCCGGGGCCGGCCCGTGCGGCCACCGCCCTCTACTTCGGCGGCTTCGCCACCGGGCAGGCCGGAGTGGCCCTGGGGGCCGCCGAGTTCACACCGCTCGGGGACTCCGGCTGGCGGGCGTACGCGGTCGCCGCCGGGGTGCTGTGCAGCGCCGCCGCGTACGCCTGGTGCCTCCCGCGGGGGCTGTCCCCGGCGGGGCGGCGGCTCCGGCTGGCCGCGGTGCTGGCGCTGGCCGTCTCCTGGCGGGCCCTCGGCGGGCCGCTGCCGGGGCCGGGAAGCGACGGCTGGAGCGGGGGCTGGGCCGGGGGCTGGAGCGGGGGCTGGGCAGGGAGCTGGGCCGGGGCCGCGCTGCTGGTGGCCGTGCCCCTGCTCTTCGGCTGGGTCGGCCTCGAAGGGGCGGTCCCCGCCCTGCCGCGGCGGCGGGCCCTGGGCGGAACCCTGCTCGGCATCGCGCTCGCCGCCGCGCTGTACACCGTACTGCTGGGTCCGCCGGCCACCGCCGCGCAGGCGCCGCTCCCGGCCGCGGCGGCCGTCGAGGCCGCACTCGGGCTCGGCTCCGCCGCGCTCTGCTGGACGTACTGCCGTACCAACCTCCACGCCACCGCGGCCCGTTGGACCGAGCTGACCGGCCGGACCCGGCGCGGCGGGCTCGTGGCCGCGGGCCTGATCGCCCTCGCGGTGCTCGCCCTCGGGCGGGCCGCCCACTGGGACCTGCCCATCCTGCTCATCGGCCCCGGTGCAGCCACCGCGGCCCTGTACACCCTCATCGCCGTGGCGGCCGTACGCCGCCCCCGTTCTCAGGAGCCCACCGAACATGACCACTCAGACCGTTTCCGTGTCCTCGAAGGTGCTGCGCGTTCCGCCGGCTGAACCGGCGACCGCCGCGGCCCACTTCCACCGCCGCTTCACCTTCGAGGCCGACGTCGCCGACGTGCACGCGGACATGGAATCCGGCGCCGGGGGCTTCGTCCTCGTCGACAGCCGCAGCGCTGAGGCCTGGGCGCAGGGCCACATCCCGGGCGCCGTGCACCTGCCCACCGACGAGATCGGGGCGCGCGCCGCCGAACGGGTGGCGCCGGGCAGCGCGGTGGTCACCTACTGCTGGGGCCCGGGCTGCAACGGCGCGACCCGGGCGGCGTACGCCTTCGCGAGCGCCGGGTACCGGGTCAAGGAGATGCTCGGCGGCTTCGAGTACTGGTCCAGGGAGGGCTTCCCGGTCGAGGACTCCGCCGGTACCCGCCAGTCGCCGCCGGACCCGCTGACGGCCCCGGTCGGGGAGGGCGCGGCCTGCGGCTGCTGAGCCGGGACGGCCCGCTCACAGCAGGCCCTCCTCGACGGCCCGCTGCCCGAGCTGGAAGCGGCTCTGCGCGTCCAGCTTCTCCATCAGCTCCGAGATGAGCCGCCGCTCGCTGCGCAGGGAGATCCCGAGCCGGCGCGCGGCGGCCTCGTCCGTATAGCCCTGGGCCAGCAGGCGCAGCAGCTCCCGCGGCTGCGAGCCGGGGTCTTCGAGGCTGCGCCGGGGCGGCTCGCCGAACGGGGTGGCCGTCTCCCACACCGAGTCGAACAGCGCGCAGAAGGCGGCGACGGCGCCCGGCTCGCGCAGCAGGACCGCGCCCTGCGCGCTGTCCGCCGGGTCGATCGGCATCAGCGCCGACTCCCGGTCGGCGATGACCATGCGCATCGGCAGCGAGGGAGCCGTCCGCACCTCGCCGCCCCGCTCGGTCAGCCAGCGGGCGTGCTCCAGGCTTCCGGCGTCGTTGCGGATGGCGTCCTGGTAGACGGTCCGGATCTTCACGCCGCGCGCGATGAGTTCCTCGGTGATCGGCTCGCTGGCCTTGAACTGCGCGGCGGGGACCGGCCCTCCGGGATGGAAGCTGATCGACTCGCGGCGGGTCCGGGCGGACATGTCGCTGAGCTTGGCCCGGACCGCCTCGACGCCGAGGAAGCGCTCGGCCTCGTGCGCGGGCGGGGCCGGGTGGAGTTCGGCGTACTGCGACAGCAGCGCGCTGGCGGCGGCCTGGCTCTCGGCGAGGGCGCGGTGGCGCTGGGCGATCTCCGCCTGCTGATGGGCGAGCAGCGAATCGAGCGCCGCCTTCGGGTTCACCGCCCGCAGCCGCCCGTCGGTCCGCCAGGACGGCGCGAGGAGGGAGAGCCGCGTCAGCTCCTCCAGGTCCGCGCGTACGTCCTCCTCGGCCCCCGCGAGTTCGGCGGTGACCGCGGCGACGGCGATGTCCGGCTGTCTGAGGACGAGGCGGTAGAGCGCGTCGGAACGTTCGGTCAGCCCAAGAGAAACCAACAAGAGGAGCCCCCCAGCTCGCGGTTCGGAGCGGCAGCACGACTGTGAACCTGAACCGACAACGCTGGCGGTGTGCGGCCCCTCCGATGGGCCGATCTTGCACCCTGGATTGTCCATATCAGCCAGCGCCCGCACAAACACCGTCCATCACGCGGACACGGCGAGCGGGCTGGCACGGATATGTCAGATCGCTTTGTGCCAGCTCAAACCGGGGACACGGCCTTGCCCGGCTCGGCACGATGGCGGCACGCCGGAACGAGAGATCCGGCCAACGACCCCCCGCACCGTCCGCATCCGCACCGGCTCGATAAGAGGCATCGTCACCATGCGTCGCAAGCTCGTCACTCTGATCACCGTCACCGCGGCCGCCCTGATCGCCGTGATCGCCACCGGCACCGCCGGCCAGGCGCAGGACCTCGCGTCCCCGCCCAAGGAGCCGGGCTGGTCGGCGCCGGCCGTCCAAGAGCCGGGCTGGTCCTGAAAATCCGAAGCGCCCCACCCGAAGGATCGGGTGGGGCGCTTCGTGAGCCGTAGGCCATGTCGGACTCGAACCGACAACCAACGGATTAAAAGTCCGCTGCTCTGCCAATTGAGCTAATGGCCCGCGCGTGCTCACCCCAGAGCATAGCCGGAGACCAACCGTCAGCCGATCGAGTATCGGCTGACCGGGCCCGGCGCGGCTCACGAAACGCGGACAGGGCCCCCACGACGGTGTCGTGGGGGCCCTGTCGGGCAGTCAGCTCAGCCGGTGGTGCCGGGGGCTGGGTCAGCCGTTGCGCTTCCAGCGCGGCTTGTCGTCGCGGCGGCCGCCGAAGGAGCCGGTCGAGCCGGAGCCGGAGGGGCGGTTGTCGTCGCGGCGGCCGTACGGGCGGTCGCCGCCGCCGGAGCGGAAGCCACCGGAGGGACGGTCGTCGCGGCGGAAGCCGCCACGGTCGCCACCGCGGTCGTCACGGTTGAAGCCGCCCGACGGACGGTCGTCGCGACGGAAGCCGCCGGAGGGACGGTCGCCACCGGAGCGGAAGCCACCGGACGGACGGTCGCCACCGGAGCGGAAGCCGCCACCACGGTTGTCGTCACGGTTGAAGCCGCCCGACGGACGGTCGTCGCGACGGAAGCCGCCACCACGGTTGTCGTCACGACGGTCGCCACCGGAACGGAAGCCGCCCGAAACGGAAGCCGCCCGACGGACGGTCGTCGCGGCGGAAGCCGCCACGGTCACCGCCGCGGTCGTCACGACGGTTGTCGCGGCGCTCGTAGTTGCCGCGGTCGTCGCGGGCCTGGAAGGACGGACGCTCCTCGGCGGCCGGCGTGGCCGCGACGGCTGCCGCGACCTCGGCCTCGGCGGCCTCGACCACCTCGGCGACAGCGGCCTCCGGGTCCTCGCCGCGCTCACGGGCGGAGCGGGCGACCAGGCGGTCGGCCTCCTCGCGCAGCTCGGCGGCACGGCGCGTCAGACGCTCCAGCTGCTTGGTGAGGTCGGCGACCTCGCGCTCGGCCTGCTTGGCGGCGTTGTTCGCGGAGTCGGCCTGGACCTCGGTGAGCGAACGCGCACCGGTGATCTCGGCGACCTCCGGGTCGAAGGCGCCCGCGCCCTGGACGATGTGGCGCGAGGCGTCGACGCCCGCGTCCTCCATCAGGCGGAAGATCTGGCGGCGCTGGTGCGGCAGGGCCAGGGAGACCACGACGCCCGACTTGCCGGCACGGGCGGTACGGCCCGAGCGGTGCAGGTAGTCCTTGTGGTCGCCGGCCGGGTCCACGTTCAGGACCAGGTCGATGCCGTCGACGTGGATGCCGCGGGCGGCGACGTCGGTCGCGACGAGCGCGTTGACGTAGCCGTCCTTGAAGTCCGCGAGGACGCGGGTACGGGCGCCCTGCGTCATGCCGCCGTGCAGCGCGTCGGCCTTCACGCCGGCCTCGACGAGCTGCTCGGCGATGCGGTCGGCGCCCAGCTGGGTGCGGACGAAGATGATGGTGCGGCCCTTGCGGGCGGCGATGGCGGCCGTGACCGGCGCCTTGTCCTTCGGCTTCACGACGAGGACGTGGTGCGTCATGGTCGTGACGTTGCCCTGCGCGCTGTCGACCTCGTGCGTGACGGGGTTGGACAGGTAGCGCTTGACGAGGGTGCCGATCTCGTTCTCCATGGTGGCGGAGAAGAGCATGCGCTGGCCGCCGCCGGGGATCTGGTCGAGCAGCTCGGTGACCTCGGGCAGGAAGCCCAGGTCGGCCATCTGGTCGGCCTCGTCGAGGACGGCCACCTCGACGTTCTCCAGGGAGCAGGCGCCGCGGTTGATGATGTCGCGCAGGCGGCCCGGGGTGGCGACGAGGACGTCGACACCGCGCTCCAGGGCGTAGATCTGGTTGCCCATGGAGGTACCGCCGCAGACGACCTTCATCTTCAGGCCGAGCACGTCGCCGTACGGCTGGAGGGCGTCCGCGACCTGCATCGCGAGCTCACGCGTCGGCGTGAGGATGATCGCGCGGGGCTTCTTCTTCTCGGTGTGGCCACCGGCCAGGCGGGCCAGGGTGGGCAGACCGAAGGAGAGGGTCTTGCCGGAGCCGGTGCGGCCGCGGCCGAGGATGTCCTTGCCGGCCAGGGCGTCCGGGATGGTCGCGGCCTGGATCGGGAAGGGGGCGGTGACACCGTTCTGCGCGAGCTTGCGCACGACGCCCTCGGGCAGACCGAGGTCGCCGAAGGTGATGGTGGGCTCGGCGTCGGCGTCGTCCGCCTCGGCGTCGATGGACTGGTCGGTCGTCACGTCGGCCTCAAGGGCCTCGATGATCTCGTCCGCCTCAGCGGCCTCGATCGCCTCGGTGACCACGAGGGCCTCGACGGCGTCGACGATCTCGTTCGAGTCGTTCTCGGGCATGACGGCACGGTCAGAACTGGAAATGGACATGCGAAATGCGAAACCTTCCGGAGTCTCGGCACGCGCCCAAACTCCGTGAATCGCAAATCGACCGCCTCAATGCGGTCAGCCACGGCTAGGGAGAGTACGCGCCACACGGCGCTCTTCGGATTCGGCGCCGGGCAATGGGATCAAACGATCTATAACCATACGCACCCTCCCCGGGGTCTGGCAAGTCGTTCCGGCCATAACCGCCCTGACCTGCGACGATTCCTCGGGTCGGACGACCGGCGCCCGCCCGGCACGGACCTCCCGGGGGCCGCCACCCGCCCTAGGTGGCCGACGCGCTGGGCTCCGGAGCCGGGGGCGTCGGGGCCGGCGGAGTGGGCGAAGTCACGGGCGGCTCGGGGGGCGGCGACTGGACCGGCGGCGGCGGCGTGACCTGCGTCCCACCGGAACCACTGCTTCCGGATCCACCCGAGGTCGGCTGCTGCCCCTGACCGCCGGGCCCGCCGCCCGGACCGGCCGACGGCGAGGGGGCGCCGGGGCGGCCGGCGGGCGCACCCGGGCTGGGGGAGGCTCCGGTGGCACCGGACGCCTTGCCGTCCTCGGCCGGCTTCCCGTCCGCACCCGTCGCGCCCGGCTTCGAGCCGTGGCCGTTGCCGTGGACCCCCGACCCCTTGCCGGAAGCGGAACCTCCGGCCGCCTCCGCGGCCGCCTTGCGGTCCGCCGACGAGGAGGGCCCGGGCTTCGCGCCGTCCTCGCCGACGCTCATGCAGCCCGCCGAGGCCGCGACCGCGAGCACGGCGGCGGCCAGCCGGAGGGAAGCGGACAACTGGCGCACGGGGCACCTCCTGGGGGTCCCCCCGGCGGCAGCCGGAGGTGGGCGGTCAGGGTCCGCGGGGAGCGGGTCAATGTGCCCAACTCCCTTTGCCCCGTAAGGGACACGCCCTTGGGGACACCGCCTGTCCGCAATCCGCCGGCCCCGCTCTCGCGCGCCACCCGACCGCGCACCGCCCGACCGCGAGCCACCCGCCCGCGCGCCACCCGCCGGCCCACCGGACGGCTCGGGAACACCGGACGGCTCGGGCGGACACCGGACGGCTCAGGCGAACAACTGCCGTGCCACCTGCGACCCCAGCGTCACCGCGCCCAGCCCCACCAGCACCGAGGCCGCCACGTTCGCCGCCGCCAGGAACCGCCAGCCGCGCTCGTACAGCCGCAACGTCTCGTACGAGAACGTCGAGTACGTGCTCAGTGCCCCGCAAAGCCCCGGCCCGAGCAGCAGGTTCAGCCGCGCGGGGGCCGCGTCGGCCAGCACCGCCCCGGTCAGCACCCCGAGCACCAGGCAGGCGCCCGCGTTCACCACGAACGTCCCCCACGGGAACACCGAATCGTGCCGCGCCTGCACCGCACGGTCCGTCAGATAGCGCAGCGGCGCCCCCACGACCGCGCCCACCACCACCAGCAGCCAGTTCACGCGCGCCTCCGCGGGCCGCCGCCCCGTACGGGAAGACCGGTCGCGAGGCGGGTCGCCGCGGCCCCCGCCCACACGGCGCCCAGTGCCGCCACCACCGTGAGCCCGGCGTACGCCAGCGCGCGCCCGGCCTCCCCGGCGTCCAGCAGCCGCGAGAAGTCCACCGCGTACGTCGAGAACGTGGTGAACCCGCCGAGCACCCCGACCCCGACGAACGGCCGGACCAGCGGATGCGGAGCCCTCCGGCCGCCCTCGCTGATCAGCACCATCAGCACGCCGATCAGCGCGCAGCCGCTCACGTTGGTCCAGAAGGTCGTCCACGGGAAGGCCCCGGGCCCGGCGGCCGGCCACAGCAGCGAGGCCCCGTACCGCGCCGAGGCCCCGAGCGCGCCGCCCGCCGCGATCGCCGCGAGCACCGGACCGGGCCGTTCGGCGCGCTGCCCGGGCACGTGGAGGTCGACGTCCGGATCGATCGCCTCCGAGCCCAGACCCGGGCTCAGACCCGGGCTCAGACCCGGGCTCAGACCCGGGCTCAGATCCGGGCTCAGATCCGGCCCCGGACCCGGACCCGGCCCCGGACCCGGGCCCCCGTCGCCGTCCCCGCCTCCACCCCGCCGCTCCGGCCCGGTCACCCGTAGCCCAGCGCGTGCAGCCGCTCGTCGTCGATCCCGAAGTGATGGGCGATCTCGTGCACCACGGTGACCTCCGTCTCCGCGATCACGCTCTCCCGGTCCTCGCACATCCGCAACGTGGGGTTCCGGTAGATCGTGATCCGGTCCGGCAGCACCCCGGCGTACCACTCGCCGCGGTCGGTCAGCGGGGTTCCCTCGTACAGACCGAGCAGCTCGGGATCGTCCGCCGGCGGTTCGTCCTCGACGAACACCGCGACGTTGTCCATCAGCCGCGTCAGCTCCGGCGGGATGCGGTCCAGGGCCTCTGCGACGAGCTCTTCGAACTCCTCGCGCGTCATCTCCAGCACCGGGCCATTGTCCCTCCGGTGCGGGCGCCTCCCGCATGCCGGGGAGAAACCGTTTTGGCGATAGCTCCCCGGATCCCATATGCTTCTCACGTCCCCGACGCGCTGAAGAAGTGCCCGGCGGGCCTTTAGCCCTCATCGTCTAGTGGCCCAGGACGCCGCCCTTTCAAGGCGGTAGCACGGGTTCGAATCCCGTTGGGGGTACGCATTACCGTGTGCAAGACTTGTTCTCGCACACTGCAAGGTCCTGTGGAGCAGTTGGTTAGCTCGCCACCCTGTCAAGGTGGAGGTCGCGGGTTCAAGTCCCGTCAGGATCGCTGAGACCGGAAACGGTCTCGTGGCTGGGTAGCTCAGTTGGTACGAGCGATCGCCTGAAAAGCGATAGGTCGCCGGTTCGACCCCGGCCCCAGCCACCACAAGAAGGCCCCGTCCATCGGACGGGGCCTTCTGCGTTACTCCTGCTCTCCCTCGGGGCCGGGGGTACGACGACGCCACTGCGTCACGCCGACCGCCACCGCGCCCGCCGCCACCAGCCCGAGCAACGCCCAGTCCGGGACCGCGTCCGCGAAGGACCGGACCCGCTGCTCCACCGCGTACGAGTCGTCCACGTCGAGCAGCCCCGGCAGCGCGCTCGCCCCGTCGTACGCGAGGAACAGCGCGCCCAGCGCGATGAAGAACAGCCCCGACAGCAGCGAGGTGGTGTGCAGGTCGAAGCGGCCCACCCGGACGGTCCGCCCGCGCAGCCAGCGCCGCCGGCCCAGGTCGAACCGCTCCCACAGCAGCGCCAGCAGGAACAGCGGTACGGCCATCCCCAGCGCGTACACCGCCAGCAGCAGCCCGCCGTAGACCGGGCTGCCGCTGACCGCCGCGACCGTCAGGACGCTGCCGAGGATCGGGCCGGCGCAGAACCCGGCCAGCCCGTAGACCGCGCCCAGCGCGTACACCGACACGGCGGTCGTCGGCCGGATCCGCCCCGACAGCTCCGAGATCCGCTTCGAGGCGAAGCCCAGGCCCAGGATCTGAGCGACCCCGAGCGCGATGATCAGCCAGCCGCCGGCCAGGACGAGCCCGTCGCGGTTGCCGTGGAAGAACCGCCCGGCGTACGAGCCCGCCGCGCCCAGCGGTACGAGGGTGCTCGCGAGGCCCGCGTAGAAGATCCCGGTCCGCGCCAGCAGGCGCGAGGGGGAGTCGATCGAGTACGCGAAGAACGCGGGGAGCAGCAGCGCGCTGCACGGGCTGAGCAGCGCGAGCAGCCCGCCGAGCAGCGCGGCCAGGTACCCGATCTCGCCGACGCCGGTCACTGTGCGGCCCGGCCGTCGGCCTGCGGCTCGCCCTGGCCGTCGTTCTGCGCCGTGGCCTGCGCCTTGGCCTTGGCGATCGCCGCGGCGAAGGCGTCGAGCGGCTGGGCGCCCGCGATGGGCTGCCCGTTGACCAGGAAGGACGGGGTGGAGGTGACGCCGATGCGGTAGCCCTCCTCCTGGTCCTTCCGGAGGGCGGCCGCGGCGCCCTCGCCGGCCATGTCCCGCTGGAACCGCTCCAGGTCCGGGACCCCGGCCTCGCGGGCCAGCTCCAGCAGCCTCGCCTGGCCGAAGCCCTTCTCCTTGGAGCCGTCGGCGTACGCGGCCGCGTGGAACTGCGCGAACCGGTCCTGCTGCCCGGCGGCCCAGGCGGCCTTGGCGGCGGCCTCGGAGTCGGCGCCGAAGATCGGGAAGTTGCGCCACTCGATGCGCAGGGTGCCGTCCTCGACGTACTTCTTCACCAGTTCGGGTTCGGTGTCGCGGGCGAATTTGCCGCAGTAGCCGCACTTGAAGTCGGAGTACTCGATCAGCACGACGGGGGCGTCCGCCCGGCCGGCGGCCAGCTTGTCGCCGGACTCGCGCCGCGCCAGCTTCGCCAGCTCGGCGTGGACGTCCGAGCCCTTGGGCGCGGCCGCGGCGGCGGAGGAGGTCCGGGCGGGCCTGTCCTCGGGCGCGGTGGCCTGCCAGGACACGACCCCGAGGGTGACGGCGGCGACCGCGACCCCGGCGGAGATCAGCAGCCGCTTGCGCGCGGAAGCGGAGGAAGCAGAGGAAGCGGAGGACGAGGAAGGGGAAGAGGAAGAGGAACGCGGACGCGGACGCGGACGGGAAGAGGACATACGGGTGCTCCAGAGCTGCGTGTGGTGAATCGGACCGGCGGGAAGGCCGGTCCTCTACACCCGCATCACGGACAGCTCCACCGGACCCGGAGCCGGCTGGTCCGGCCCCCGTACGAGCACCCGCACCGACGGCGCCCGGTCCGCCCAGGCCTGTTCCACCGCGGGCCGCCCCACCGGGGCGTGCGCGTGCTCCCCGGCGCCCCGTGGCGGCACGCCCGGGGCCTGCCCGCGGTCCCGGGTCCCGGGATCGCACGAGGGGCCCCGGTCGGCGGACGCCACGGCGTGCTCCGCCGCAGCCGCCGGGCCGGACGCCGGAGCAGCCGCCGGAGCAGCTGCCGAAGCGGACACAGCGCCCGAAACCGGAACAGAAGCGGAACCCGGAACCGGAAGCGCCGCCGCGGGCACCGCGCACCCCACCAGCACCGCGAGCACGGCGGCGAGCAGCCACCACACACCACGGGCGCGGGACATGGCGGGCCTCTCACTCGGTCAGCGGGTCGGTTCAGGCGATCTCGTCCCGAAATGGTACGGGGAGGGGGCACAAATGCGTTCGCCACCCGGCGCCCGCGGGTGAGATCCTCGATCAGGTATGTCTACTTCCTTCGCCGCCCTGCAGACGCTTCTCGGTGAGATCTCCCTCCGTGACGCGCACCGCCTCGGCCGCCGCCTCGAAGGCGCCCGCCGCATCCGAAAGCCCGAGGCCAAGCAGGCCGTGCTCGACGAGATCGCCGCGGAGGCCGAGAAGGCCGCCGCGCGACTGGCCGGCCGTGCCTCGCGGATGCCGGAGGTCACGTATCCCGAGAACCTGCCCGTCAGCCAGAAGAAGGACGAGATCGCCGAGGCGATACGCGACCACCAGGTCGTGATCGTCGCCGGTGAGACCGGTTCCGGCAAGACCACGCAGATCCCCAAGATCTGCATGGAGCTGGGCCGCGGCGTCCGGGGCATGATCGGGCACACCCAGCCCCGCCGGATCGCCGCCCGCACGGTCGCCGAGCGGATCGCCGAGGAGCTCAAGTCCGAGATCGGCCAGACGGTCGGCTGGAAGGTCCGGTTCACCGACCAGGTGGACCAGGACGCGACCTTCGTGAAGCTGATGACCGACGGCATCCTGCTCGCCGAGATCCAGACGGACCGCGAGCTGCGCGCGTACGACACGATCATCATCGACGAGGCCCACGAGCGGTCCCTCAACATCGACTTCCTGCTGGGGTACCTGTCCCAGCTGCTGCCGAAGCGCCCCGACCTCAAGGTCGTGATCACCTCGGCCACGATCGACCCCGAGCGCTTCTCCCGGCACTTCGGCGAGGCGCCGATCGTCGAGGTCAGCGGCCGTACGTACCCCGTCGAGGTCCGCTACCGGCCCCTCCTGGAGGAGGAGGGCGAGGAGAGCGACCGCGACCAGATCACCGCGATCTGCGAGGCCGTCGACGAGCTCCAGTCCGAGGGCCCCGGCGACGTCCTGGTCTTCCTCTCCGGCGAGCGCGAGATCCGCGACACGGCGGACGCGCTCAACAAGCGCAACCTCCGCTTCACGGAGGTCCTCCCCCTCTACGCCCGCCTCTCGCACGCCGAGCAGCACCGCGTCTTCCAGCAGCACACCGGCCGCAGGATCGTTCTCGCGACCAACGTCGCCGAGACCTCCCTCACCGTCCCCGGCATCAAGTACGTGATCGACCCGGGCACCGCCCGGATCTCCCGCTACAGCCACCGCACCAAGGTCCAGCGCCTGCCCATCGAGCGGATCTCCCAGGCCAGCGCCAACCAGCGCAAGGGCCGCTGCGGCCGTACCAGCGACGGCATCTGCATCCGCCTCTACTCCGAGGACGACTTCCTCTCCCGTCCCGAGTTCACGGACGCCGAGATCCTGCGCACGAACCTGGCCTCCGTCATCCTCCAGATGACCGCGGCCGGCCTCGGCGAGATCGAGAAGTTCCCCTTCATCGACCCGCCGGACCACCGCAACATCCGCGACGGCGTCCAGCTGCTCCAGGAGCTCGGCGCGCTGGACCCCGGCGAGAAGGATCCCAAGAAGCGGCTCACCCCGATGGGCCGCCAGCTCTCCCAGCTCCCCGTGGACCCGCGCCTGGCCCGCATGGTCGTCGAGGCGGACAAGAACAACTGCGTCCGCGAGGTCATGGTCATCGCGGCGGCCCTGTCCATCCAGGACCCGCGCGAGCGGCCCTCGGACAAGCAGACGCAGGCCGACCAGAACCACGCCCGCTTCAAGGACGAGACCAGCGACTTCCTCTCGTTCCTCAACATGTGGCGCTACGTCCGGGAGCAGCAGAAGGAGCGCGGCTCGTCCTCGTTCCGCCGGATGTGCAAGCAGGAGTACCTGAACTTCCTGCGGATCCGCGAGTGGCAGGACATCTACTCGCAGCTGCGCACGGTCGCCAAGGGCATGGGCATCCACGTCAACGAGGGCGACGCCCCCGAGACGAGCGTGCACATCTCTCTGCTGGCCGGCCTGCTCTCGCACATCGGCCTCAAGGACACCGACAAGAACGAGTACCTGGGGGCCCGGTCCGCCAAGTTCGCGATCTTCCCGGGCTCGGCGCTCTTCAAGAAGCAGCCGAAGTTCCTGATGTCGGCGGAGCTGGTGGAGACCTCGCGGCTGTGGGCCCGGGTCAACGCCAAGGTGGAGCCGGAGTGGGTCGAGCCGCTCGCCCAGCACCTGATCAAGCGCACGTACAGCGAGCCGCACTGGGAGAAGGACCAGGCGGCCGTCATGGCGTACGAGAAGGTCACGCTGTACGGCGTGCCGATCGTCGCCCAGCGGAAGATCAACTACGGCCGGATCGACGCCGAGGTCTCGCGCGAGCTGTTCATCCGCAACGCGCTGGTCGAGGGCGACTGGCGCACGCACCACAAGTTCTACGCCGACAACCGCAAGCTCCTCACCGAGGTCGAGGAGCTGGAGAACCGGGCGCGGCGCCGCGACATCGTGGTCGACGACGAGACCCTCTTCGACTTCTACGACCAGCGGATCCCCGAGCACGTGGTCTCCGGGGCGCACTTCGACTCCTGGTGGAAGCACAAGCGGCGCGAGGAGCCCGAACTCCTCGACTTCGAGCGCGAGATGCTGCTCACCGAGAAGGCGGCCGGGGTCACCAAGGCCGACTACCCGGACTCCTGGCGCCAGGGGCAGCTCAAGTTCCGGGTGACCTACCAGTTCGAGCCGGGCGCGGACGCGGACGGCGTGACCGTCCACATTCCGCTCCAGGTGCTGAACCAGGTCACCGACGAGGGCTTCGACTGGCAGATCCCGGGCCTGCGGGAAGAGGTCGTCACCGAGCTGATCCGGTCGCTGCCGAAGCCGATCCGCCGGCACTACGTGCCCGCGCCGAACTTCGCGACCCGCTTCCTGGACACGGCCGTGCCCCTCCAGGAGCCGTTGCCGGTGACGCTGGCGCGCGAGCTCCAGCGGATGGTCGGGGTCCCGGTCACCGCCGAGGACTTCGACCTCGGCCGGATCCCGGACCACCTGAAGATCACGTTCCGGATCGTCGACGAGCGCCGCAAGAACCTGGCCGAGGACAAGGACCTGGAGGCCCTGCGGCTGAAGCTGAAGCCGAAGGCCCGCCAGGCCCTCTCCAAGGCCGCCGCGGCCACCGCCGAGCGCGCGGGCGGGGAGTCGCTGGAACGCACCGGGCTGACCGACTGGACGATCGGCACGCTGACCAAGGTCTTCGAGACCCGGCGGGCCGGGCAGCCGGTGAAGGCGTACCCGGCGCTGGTGGACGAGGGCGCGAGCGTGTCCGTACGGCTCTTCGACACGGAGGCCGAGCAGCAGCGGGCGATGCGGCTGGGCACGCGGCGGCTCATCCTGCTGAACATCCCGGTGAACCCGGCGAAGTTCGCCTCGGACCACCTGACCAACCAGCAGAAGCTGGCCCTGTCCCGCAATCCGCACGGCTCCATCCAGGCGCTGTTCGACGACTGCGCGACCGCCGCGGCCGACAAGCTGATCGCCGACCACGGCGGCCCGGCGTGGGACGAGGCGGCCTTCCGCGCGCTCTACGAGGCCGTTCGCGCCGACCTGGTGGACACGACCGTGCGGACGGTGGCCCAGGTACAGCAGGTGCTGGCCGCCTGGCAGGCCTGTGAGCGCCGTCTGAAGGCCACGAACAGCCTGGCCCTGGTGGCGAACGTGCAGGACGTCAGGACGCAGCTGGCGGCCCTCGTACCGCCCGGCTTCGTGACCCTGACGGGCCTGCGGCGGCTGCCGGACCTGATGCGCTACCTGGTGGCGGTGGACCGGCGGCTCCAGCAGATGCCGACGGGCGCCCAGCGCGACACCACGCGCATGCAGAAGGTCCACGAGATGCAGGACGAGTACGCGTGGCTGCTGGAGCAGCTGCCGAAGGGCCGGCCGGTGCCGTCCGCGGTCACCGACATCCGCTGGATGATCGAGGAACTCCGGGTCAGCTACTTCGCGCACGCGCTCGGGACGGCGTATCCGATCTCCGACAAGCGGATCGTGAAGGCGGTGGACGCGGCGGCCCCGGGCCCGGCCCGCTGATCGGGTTCGACTGCACCCCCTGAGCTGGGGTACAGTCTGATTCGCAGCCGCCCAGCGGCCGCAAATCGAGGACCTGTGGAGCAGTTGGTTAGCTCGCCACCCTGTCAAGGTGGAGGTCGCGGGTTCAAGTCCCGTCAGGTTCGCAAGAAGAGCAGGGCCCGCATCCCCAAGGGATGCGGGCCCTGCTTCGTTTGGTCTCCGGAGCACCGGGAGCGGCGGGGACTGCTCCGGACTCCTGCGGGGAAAATCCCCCGTCCGCATGAGGCGCTCTGCGACGCACGTCCCCTTACGGGTGCATTGCGGGTTGTACAAGAGTCACTGCCTGTGACGGGAGTCACCACATGAGTTTTTGAGACTCGCACATTTATCGCACCCATACGCGTGCTCGATTTAATATGTGCAATGGCACCCACTCTGTCGGCCTCCCGCGCGCGCCCGATTCCATCCCCCCGGGCACAAAAAAGGATCGCGCTGGACCCGGCGGAGTCCAGCGCGATCCGACGACAAGAACCTGTTGGGGCAGGTCCAAGCGTGTGAAGCACTGTGGGTTTCATCGGATTGGGGGACCCGATTCAAGCCCGGTAAAGCGGGGTGCTTGCGCGACCTCAGGCCTCGCTGCGCTGCTGCGGAATTCCCGCGAGCAGAGCGCGAACCTCGGCCTCGCGGTAACGGCGGTGTCCACCCAGGGTGCGGATGGACGTGAGCTTGCCAGCCTTGGCCCAGCGGGTGACCGTCTTCGGGTCCACGCGGAACATCGTGGCAACCTCAGCCGGGGTCAGCAGCGGCTCGGCATCAGGGGTGCGAGCGGTCATGAGCGGCCTCCTCGGGAGAACCGAACCATCTCGGTTCTTTCCTCTAAATTCTGCACCTTGGCCCGCGTTGCCCGAAATGGACACACGCGGGCCGAGTCGGTTATAGGACGAACGGCTTGTCCTCGGCACTACAACTACACCATCCGTCCAGCCGCGACGGCCAAACCGATGGAATTGCCCTCCGAGGTGTTCATCAGCGGCGGAAGCCGATGGACCGCCCCATAACGGACAGTCACCCCACTGTGACGATCAGTCACAGAGCGATCAGGAGTCGTCAGGACCCCCCGTAGAGTGCAATGCCGAGCATTCCGCCCAAAGTTGGGTGGAAGGAACCCTCCCCGGACTCCTTGTCCTATTTTGGCACGAGGGTAGGGGAAGGGCGCAAGGGTGTAGATAGTGCGGTCCGTCACGCTTGAGCCAATGGCCCGTATCGGGACGTAGGTCCTGGAACTAAGGCCCGAATGTGTCGCGATCAAGAACCCGGGGGAGCGGTCCGGGGGTCAGTTCGCGAACAGTCTCTCCCGGACCTCCCGCCAGCGCTCCGCCAGCTCCGCGTACGCCTCCGCCGCCGCGGCCTCGTCCCCGGCCCGCAGCGCCGCGATCCCCACCGCCACGTCCCGGGCCGAGCGGTCGGTGCGCAGCCGCTCCGCCGGCAGCGCGTGGACCAGCCCCGCGTAGTCCAGTTCGACCATCGAGCGCGGGTGGAACTCCTCCAGCCAGCTGCCGACGTCCACCAGCCCCTCCGCGAGCCCCGCGTACCCCTCGGCCGCCCGCAGGATCCGCAGCGCCCGCGCGAGCCGCCGCCGGGCCTGCACCATCGGCGTCCGGTAGCGCATCCGCTCGCCCGGCAGGTAATCCCGCTCGTCGTCGGCCACCAGCACGAACCAGCGCAGCGGCACCTGCCACACCGCGGTACGGATCCACGGGCGCGCGTCCGGGTTCCGCTCGCGCCAGCGCTCGTACTCCTCGGCCGCCCGCCGCCGCGCCCCCGGCGGGAGCGCCGCGTCCAGCACCGGCGGCGGGAACTGCCCGTCCAGCTCCTGGAGCGCCAGCCAGCCGCGCAGTCTGGTCCGCCACGGGCAGACCAGCAGCACCCCGTCCACCTCCGCCGTGAAGGCGTCCGCGCTCTCGTGCGCCGGCACCCCGACCACCGGGACCCGCACCAAGTCGGAGAGGGAGCGACGCAGTTCGTCCTGGGCCGTCGCCACCACGCCGCGCCGCGCGTACGAGGCCCAGTGCGTGCGCTCCGGCTCCGCGAAGGCCGCCAGGGGCTCGTAGACGCGCAGGTAGGAGGCGTACGGGACGGTCGGCGCCGAGCGCGCCGCTGGCAGCTTGGGGTCGGAGGATTCGCTCACGCTCTCGTACTCCCCCGCCCCGCGGGGAGCTACTCGCCGGGCGCCCGCCGACCCCGCGCCGGGCGCCGCGCCGGGCGCCGCGCCGGGCCCCCGCCGACCCCCGCCGGCCCCGCCGCGGGGGGCTCCCGTACTTCGGGAGTGTTCCGATCTCCGGACAGGTCGCCTGCGCACGGCCCGCAGGTCTTACTCTGCTCCCAGCACGCCCTCCCCCCACCCGCAGGGCGGGCGTCATTCCGCCGCATCTCTTCCATGGGAGTCACCACCGTGACCGAAATGACCGACGGCGTCCTGCACACCCTGTTCCGCACGGAACAGGGCGGCCACGAGCAAGTCGTGCTGTGCCAGGACCGAGCCTCCGGCCTGAAGGCCGTCATCGCGATCCACTCCACCGCCCTGGGCCCCGCCCTCGGCGGTACGCGCTTCCACGCGTACGCCTCGGACGAGGAGGCCGTCCTCGACGCGCTGAACCTCTCGCGCGGCATGTCGTACAAGAACGCCCTCGCCGGTCTCGACCTCGGCGGCGGCAAGGCCGTCATCATCGGCGACCCCGACGTACTGAAGTCCGAGGAACTGCTGCTGGCCTACGGCCGGTTCGTGGAGTCCCTCGGCGGCCGCTACGTCACGGCCTGCGACGTCGGCACCTACGTGGCGGACATGGACGTCGTGGCCCGCGAAACCCGCTGGGCGACCGGCCGCTCCCCCGAGAACGGCGGCGCCGGCGACTCCTCGGTCCTCACCGCCTTCGGCGTCTTCCAGGGCATGCGGGCCAGCGCCCAGCACCTGTGGGGCGACCCGACCCTGCGCGGCCGCAAGGTCGGCGTGGCGGGCGTCGGCAAGGTCGGCCACCACCTGGTCGAGCACCTGCTGGAGGACGGCGCCGAGGTCGTCATCACGGACGTGCGCGAAGAGTCCGTGCGACGGATCCTCGACAAGCACCCGGGCAAGGTCACCGCGGTCGCCGACACGGAGGCGCTGATCCGCGTGGAGGGCCTGGACATCTACGCCCCCTGCGCGCTCGGCGGGGCCCTGAACGACGAGACGGTGAACGCCCTCACGGCGAAGGTCGTCTGCGGCGCGGCCAACAACCAGCTCGCCCACCCGGGCGTGGAGAAGGACCTCGCGGACCGCGGGATCCTCTACGCGCCCGACTACGTGGTGAACGCGGGCGGGGTCATCCAGGTCGCCGACGAGCTCCAGGGCTTCGACTTCGACCGCTGCAAGGCGAAGGCCACGAAGATCTTCGACACCACTCTGGAGATCTTCGCTCGTGCGAAGGCGGATGGGATCCCGCCGGCCGCGGCGGCCGACCGGATCGCCGAGCAGCGGATGGCGGACGCCCGTGCGGCGAAGGCCGCGAAGGGCTCGTCCCGGGCTGCCGACGCGTCGTAACCGCCCCTGACGTGCGCCCGCCGGGGTTGCGGCGAGACGGAACTCACTGCACTTCGGCGGGTCGCCCGCCAGGAAAGGGTTAAAATCGCAGCTGACCAGCGAGGACGGGGCGCCTCATTGGTCCTGCACCGGGGCACGTCATGCGGGCGGCGTACCGTATGGCCGCGGAAGCAGGTACCGTTAAACCCCTACGGACGGTCTCTCCACGGAGAGCCCGCTCCGAACCATGAACGCGTGTCAGACTCTGGGGCCGTCGAGCCCCGTCACCGAGGGGGTCGAGCCATGGGGCGCGGCCGGGCCAAGGCCAAGCAGACAAAGGTCGCCCGCCAGCTGAAGTACAACAGCGGCGGGACTGACCTCTCGCGTCTGGCCAATGAGCTGGGCGCATCGCCGACGGAACCGCTGCTGCCTGTCAGCGAGCCGGTCGAAGTCGATGACGATCTGGACGACGACGACCCGTACGCCAAGTACGCGGATCTGTACAACAGCGATGATGACGACGACGAGGACGAGGAGTCCGGTCCGTCGGCACAGCGTCGCGGCGCTTGACGCCCTCCCGCGTCTTCTTTCGCGTCTGCACGAAGGCATAAACGCAAAAAACACCGAACCCGGTCCAGGGCATCGCCCCGGACCGGGTTCAGTGCTGCTCAGCTCGCGTAGGAACCGGTGAGGGTCGCGCCCTCGGTACGGTCACCCCGGTCGAGGATCTCGCCGGCGACCCAGGCGTCCACGCCCCGGTCGGCCAGCGCGGTCAGCGCCACGTCCACCGACTCCTGCGGGACCACGGCCATCATGCCGACGCCCATGTTGAGGGTCTTCTCCAGCTCCAGCTGCTCCACCTGACCGGCCTTGCCGACCAGGTCGAAGATCGCGCCGGGCGCCCAGGTCGTACGGTCGACCGTGGCGTGCAGGTGGTCCGGGATGACCCGGGCCAGGTTCGCCGCGAGTCCGCCGCCGGTGATGTGCGAGTACGCGTGGACCTCGGCCGTACGGGTGAGAGCCATGCAGTCCAGCGAGTAGATCTTGGTCGGCTCCAGCAGCTCCTCGCCGAGGGTCCGCCCGAGCTCCTCCACGTGCTGGTCGAGCGACATGCCGGCGCGGTCGAAGAGGACGTGCCGGACCAGCGAGTACCCGTTCGAGTGAAGGCCGGACGATGCCATCGCGATGACGGCGTCACCCGTACGGATGCGATCCGCGCCGAGCAGGCGGTCGTACTCGACGACACCGGTTCCGGCGCCCGCCACGTCGAAGTCGTCCGGGCCCAGCAGACCCGGGTGTTCGGCGGTCTCGCCGCCCACCAGGGCGCAGCCGGCGAGGACACAGCCCTCGGCGATGCCCTTCACGATCGCCGCGACACGCTCGGGGTGGACCTTGCCCACGCAGATGTAGTCGGTCATGAAGAGGGGCTCGGCGCCGCAGACGACGATGTCGTCCATGACCATCGCGACGAGGTCGTGGCCGATGGTGTCGTACACGCCCAGCTGGCGGGCGATGTCCACCTTCGTACCGACCCCGTCGGTCGCGGAGGCCAGCAGCGGGCGTTCGTAGCGCTTGAGGGCGGAGGCGTCGAAGAGGCCGGCGAATCCGCCGAGGCCGCCGAGGACCTCGGGGCGCTGCGTCTTCTTCACCCACTCCTTCATCAGTTCGACCGCGCGGTCTCCGGCTTCGATGTCCACGCCCGCGGCTGCGTAGCTGGCACCGGTGGTCTTCTCTGTCATGACAGGGAGAGCTTTCGTGTCGTTACTGCGGGTGGTGCCGGGCCCTGGGAGAAGCACTCGTAAAGACAGGGCCCGGCGCAGGTGGAGCCGGGGTCGCGGGTCGCGGCGCTACGGGCGCCGGAGCGCGTCGGCGGCGTCGGTGCCGCCGGCCAGCTCGCTCTCCAGGAGCTGCTTGCCCAGGAGCTGCGGGTCGGGCAGCTCCATGGGGTACTCGCCGTCGAAGCAGGCACGGCAGAGGTTGGGCTTCTGGATGGTCGTCGCCTCGATCATCGAGTCGAGCGAGATGTACGAGAGCGAGTCCGCGCCGAGCGACGTGGCGATCTCGTCGACCGTCATGCCGTTGGCGATCAGCTCGGCCCGGGTGGCGAAGTCGATGCCGAAGAAGCACGGCCACTTCACCGGCGGCGAGGAGATCCGGATGTGGACCTCGGCCGCGCCGGCCTCGCGGAGCATCTTGACCAGGGCGCGCTGGGTGTTGCCGCGGACGATCGAGTCGTCGACGACCACCAGGCGCTTGCCCCGGATGACTTCCTTGAGGGGGTTGAGCTTCAGGCGGATGCCCAGCTGGCGGATCGTCTGCGAGGGCTGGATGAAGGTCCGGCCGACGTAGGCGTTCTTGACCAGGCCGGAGCCGTACGGGATCCCGCTGGCCTCGGCGTAGCCGACGGCGGCGGGCGTGCCGGATTCCGGCGTCGCTATCACCAGGTCGGCGTCGACGGGGGCTTCCTTGGCCAGGCGCCGGCCCATCTCGACACGCGAGAGGTAGACGTTCCGGCCGGCGATGTCGGTGTCCGGGCGCGCCAGGTAGACGTACTCGAAGACACAGCCCTTGGGCTTTGCTTCCGCGAAGCGAGAGGTGCGCAGGCCGTTCTCGTCGATCGCGATGAGCTCGCCCGGCTCGACCTCGCGGACGAAGCTGGCTCCGCAGATGTCGAGGGCGGCGGTCTCGCTCGCGACCACCCAGCCGCGCTCCAGGCGGCCGAGGACCAGCGGGCGGATGCCCTGCGGGTCACGGGCGGTGTAGAGGGTTCCCTCGTCCATGAACACGAGCGAGAACGCGCCCTTGACCTTCGGGAGGACCTTGGTGGCCGACTCCTCGATGGTCAGGGGCTTGCCGTCGTCGTCCGTCTGGCCGGCCAGCAGGGCGGTGACCAGGTCGGTGTCATTGGTGGCCGCCACCTGGGTGGCGCGGCCGTCCTGACGGGGGAGGTCGGCGACCATCTCGGCGAGCTCGGCGGTGTTCACCAGGTTGCCGTTGTGACCCAGGGCAATGGAGCCGTGGGCGGTCGCGCGGAAAGTGGGCTGCGCGTTCTCCCAGACGGAGGCTCCGGTGGTCGAGTAGCGGGCGTGACCGACCGCGATATGACCCTGGAGCGAGCCGAGAGAGGTTTCGTCGAAGACCTGGGAAACGAGGCCCATGTCCTTGAAGACGAGGATCTGGGAACCGTTGCTCACAGCGATTCCCGCGGACTCTTGTCCACGGTGCTGCAGCGCATACAGTCCGAAGTAGGTGAGCTTGGCGACCTCTTCACCCGGAGCCCAGACACCGAAGACGCCGCAAGCGTCCTGGGGGCCCTTTTCGCCGGGGAGCAGGTCGTGGTTGAGTCGTCCATCACCACGAGGCACGCTTCCGAGTGTAGGCGAGATCGACCACTGGTCCGAATTGGGGACGGCCGGGAAATCTCACAGCACAGAGGGTGACGGCGCGACTCTGTCTCGCTATTCGGAGCCTTTGTTGACATCTACGAAGGTATTCGTACAGGCTCTCGCCTCATGCAGCCTCTCGGTGACCGTTCCGTCACCCTCGTCGAGCGCCGCCACGTAGACCTGGTCCGTGTCGCGAGCGCCATCTGTCGCTGTTCTGCGTAGCCACAACTCTCCGTCTTCCTTTTCCCTTTCGCTCCGCCCAGCCCTGCCCCGCCGTGCCCGCGCGCCGTCCCGCGCCCGCCCGGGGCGGGGCCGCCGAGCCGCGCCTTGGAGTTCCTGTGTCTTCGTACGACAACCATCTGTCCCGCCGGGCCTTCGGAAGTGCCGTCGGAGTGAGCGCGGCAGCTGCCGCGGTGGGGCTCGGGGCCGGCCCGGCCGCCGCCTCCGACACCGCCTCCGACCCCGCTCGGACCGGCCCCGAGGAGCGTCCGTTCCAGGCCGCCCGCGGCCGGCGTTCCCGGCGCCCGAACGTCCTGTTCATCCTCGGCGACGACCTGGGCTGGGCCGACCTGTCCTCGTACGGCTCCCCGCACATCAAGACCCCGAACCTGGACCGGCTGGCCCGCCAGGGGGTCCGCTTCACCGATGCCTACTCCGGCTCCGCCACCTGCTCGCCGACCCGGTTCAGCCTGTACACCGGCCGCTACCCGGGCCGGACCGCCGGCGGGCTCGCCGAGCCCATCGCCGACAAGAGCGCCGGCCTGGAACCCACCCACCCGACGCTGGCCTCACTGCTGCGCGCCTCCGGCTACGCGACCGCGCTGATCGGCAAGTGGCACTGCGGCTACCTGCCCGACTACAGCCCGACCAAGTCGGGCTGGGACGAGTTCTTCGGGAACTTCGGCGGGGCCCTGGAGTACTACTCCAAGCTGGGCCTGGGCGGCGAGTACGACCTCTACGAGGGCGACGCCACCTACAAGGACCTGCGCTACTACACGCGGATCATCACCGAGCGCGCCGCCGAGTACGTCTCCCGCGACCACGGTGGCAAGCCCTGGCTGCTGAACCTCAACTTCACCACCCCGCACTGGCCGTGGATCGCCGACGGGGACACCGCGGAGAGCGCCGAGGTCGAGCGGCGGATCAAGGCGGGCGACGCCCGGGCCCTGTGGCACCAGGACGGCGGCTCCGTCGAGAAGTACCGGCAGATGGTGGAGGACCTCGACCGCTCGGTCGGCGACGTGCTCAAGGCCCTCAAGCGCTCCGGCCAGGAGGAGGACACCCTGGTCTTCTTCTCCAGCGACAACGGCGGCGAGCGGTTCTCGTACAACTGGCCGCTCTCCGGCAACAAGGCCTCCCTCCAGGAGGGCGGGATCCGGGTGCCGAACATCGTGCGCTGGCCCGCCCGGATCGACGGCGGCCAGGTCAGCCGGGTCCCGGTGTTCACCCCGGACTGGACGGCGACCCTGCTGGAGCTGGCCGGGACCCGGCCCGACCCGGCCCACCCGCTGGACGGGGTGAGCCTGGCCGGATACCTGCTGCGCGGCGAGAAGACCCCGGAGCGGAACCTGTTCTGGCGGGTGCGCGGGGAGCGGGCCCTGCGCCGCGGGGACTGGAAGTACTACCGCGGCAAGACGGGCAAGGACCAGCTGTTCAACCTGGCCGGGGACGTCCGCGAACAGGCCGACAAGGCGGCCCTGGAACCGGCCCGGCTGGCGGAGCTCCGCGCGGCCTGGGAGAAGGTGGACGCGGGGCTGCTGCCGTACCCGGGCTGACCTGCGGGTGCCGGGTGCCGGCGTCGGGTGCCGGGCGTCGGGCGTCGGGCGTCGGGCGTCGGGCGTCGGGCGTCGGGCGTCGGGCGTCGGGCGGGTCATTCCGCGGCCGAGGCGGCCGTCGCGGTCAGGCCCGTGCCGTCCGGCGCGGTGAGGGTGAGCGTCCCGCCCTTGATGCTCCAGGTGAGCGGCGAGGCGGCGAAGAGCTCGGTCAGCTTCCGCTCGACCTCGCCCACCGGGCCCTCGCAGGCCATCCGCGTCGTGGTCAGCGGCCCGAAGGTGAGCTGGGCGCCGTCACCGGTGGCCTTGGCGCTGAACCGGTTGCAGCCGAGGCTGCCGCTCGCGGCCAGGTCGGCGCTGATGGTGAAGACGGCCTTGCCGGCCGCCTCGGCCGGCAGGGAGGCGGCGCTCTGGCCGCTGACCAGGGAGGTCACGGTCCACGCGGTGGTGGTGAACGGGGCGTCCGGGGCCGGGGGTTCCGAGCTCATCGCGATGGTGCTCCCGTCGGCGGTCTTCAGGGTGAGCCGGTCCGGCTGCCGGTCGACCGCCAGACGGCCGGTGAAGAGCTTGGCGAAGGCCGTCTCGAATTCCGTGTTCTCGCAGGCCATGGCGGTGGTGGAGCCCGGTTTCACGGTGATGGCGCTCGCGCCGTCGTGGGTGACCGCGGCGGTGAACCCGTTGCAGCCGTAGTTGCCGGTGGCCTGGTCGGGTTCGGCCTGCGGGAAGGTGACCCGGGCGGCGGAGGGCGCCGTGAGGGTCTTTCCGCCCACGGTCAGGCTCTGCACGAACCAGGTCCCGGCCGAACCGTGTCCCGGGGAGGTGCCGCGCGTACCGCCGTCACTGCAGGCGGTGGCGGCGGCCAGGGTCAGGAGGGCGACGAGGGCAGCGGGGAGGTGCCGTAGCGTGCGCATGCCCCTGGGACGGATCCCGCGCGGAAGCGGTTCCACGCGGGGCCGGGTTCCACGCGGAGATCGCGGCGGCGAGGGTCCCACGCGGGCCGGCTCAGCTCATGACCGGGAGCAGCGCCGACAGGTCGGCCCGCTCGCCACTGGCCCTGACCTGCGCCTCCTCTACGGCCGCGGCCCAGTCCGTACGCCCGGTGGCCAGTCGGATCCAGGTCAGCGGATCCGTCTCCACCACGTTCGGCGGGGTCCCGCGGGTGTGCCGGGGCCCCTCGATGCACTGGACCACCGCGTACGGCGGGATCCGCACCTCCACCGAGCCGCCCGGGGCCTTGAGCGCGAGGGCGTCGGCGAGCAGCCGGGTACCCGCCGCCAGGGCCTGCCGCTCGATCGGGATGTCCAGGCCCGCGGCCCGGTTGAGGTCGTCGGTGTGCACCACGAGCTCCACGGTCCGGGTGACCAGGAAATCGGCCAGGGTCATGTCCCCGATCCACAGGTCCAGCACCCGGCTGCCCGGATTCGCGGCCAGTTGCTCGGCCAGACGGGCGCCGGCGCGCTCGTACAGCGCGAGCAGCGGGGCGCCCTCCAGGGTCTCCTTGGCCGCCTCGGCGATCTTCCCCGCGAGCGAGGCGGTGGCGAAGGGCCATTCGACGGCCGTCAGCTCCGGTACGGCGGCCGGGGGCCGGGCCAGCCCGGCGGCCAGCGAGTCGGCGATCCACGCGATGTGCGCGGCGAGCTCGGCGACGCTCCACCCGCCGACCCCGCTGGGCCGCGCGAGCTGCTCGTCGTCCAACTCCCCTACGGCATCGGCCACATGCCCGAACTGCGCGGTGACGGCTGCACGGACCTTCGCGGCGTCGTAGGTACGCGCCCTCTTCTTGGCGGGTGGCATGGCCCGACCCTATCCGCCGGAGCCGACGACGGGCCGGGACCCGAGCGCCCGAGCCCCCGCCCGGAGGATTCCGGACGGGGGCTCGGGAACGAACGCGGGCGGGATCAGGCGAGCAGCGCCGGGATCGTCGCCTCGTGAGCGGTCCGCAGCTCCGCGAGCGGAATCGTGAACTCGCCCTGGATCTCGATCTCCTCGCCGTCCACCACGCCGATGCGGGTGGCGGGCAGCCCCCGCGCACCGCACATGTCGGTGAAGCGGAGCTCCTCGCTGCGCGGGACGGCCACGATGGCCCGGCCCGCCGACTCGGAGAACAGGAAGGTGAACGCGTCCAGGCCCTCGGGCACCACGATCCGCGCACCGTTGCCGCCGCGCAGGCAGGACTCGGTGAGCGCCTGGATCACGCCGCCGTCGGACAGGTCGTGCGCCGCGTCGACCATGCCGTCGCGGGACGCCGAGATGAGGATCTCGCCGAGCAGCTTCTCGCGGCCCAGGTCCACCTTGGGCGGCATGCCGCCGAGGTGGTCGTGGACGACCTGGGACCAGGCCGACCCGCCGAACTCCTCGGCCGTGTCACCGAGCAGGTACAGCAGCTGGCCGTCCTCCGCGAACGCCATCGGCGTACGGCGGTTGACGTCGTCGATCACACCGAGGACCGCCACGACCGGGGTCGGGTGGATCGCGATGTCACCGGTCTGGTTGTACAGCGAGACGTTGCCGCCGGTCACCGGGGTGCCCAGCTCCAGGCAGCCGTCCGCGAGACCGCGGGTGGCCTCGGCGAACTGCCACATGACGCCCGGGTCCTCGGGCGAGCCGAAGTTGAGGCAGTCGGAGATGGCCAGCGGCTTGGCGCCGGTCGCGGCGACGTTGCGGTACGCCTCGGCCAGCGCGAGCTGCGCACCCGTGTACGGGTCGAGCTTCGCGAAGCGGCCGTTGCCGTCGGTGGCCATGGCCACGCCGAGGTTGGTCTCCTCGTCGATGCGGACCATGCCCGCGTCCTCGGGCTGCGAGAGCACCGTGTTGCCCTGGACGAAGCGGTCGTACTGGTCCGTGACCCAGGACTTCGAGGCCTGGTTCGGGGACGAGACCAGCGCCAGGACCTGCGCGCGGAGCTCCTCGGAGGTCTGCGGGCGGGGCAGCTTGCCCGCGTCGTCGGCCTGGAGGGCGTCCTGCCACTCGGGGCGCGCGTACGGGCGGTGGTAGACCGGGCCCTCGTGGGCGACGGTGCCCGGGGGCACGTCCACGATCTGCTCGCCGTGCCAGAAGATCTCCAGGCGCTCGCCGTCGGTCACCTCACCGATGACGGTGGCGATGACGTCCCACTTCTCGCAGATCTCCATGAAGCGGTCGACGTACTGCGGCTCGACGATCGCGCACATGCGCTCCTGCGACTCGCTCATGAGGATTTCCTCGGGCGAGAGCGTCGCGTCGCGCAGCGGGACGGTGTCCAGCTCGACGCGCATGCCGCCGGAACCGGCGGAGGCCAGCTCGGACGTGGCGCAGGAGAGCCCGGCGCCGCCGAGGTCCTGGATGCCCGCGACCAGCTTCTCCTTGAAGATCTCCAGGGTGCACTCGATGAGGAGCTTCTCCTGGAAGGGGTCGCCGACCTGCACGGCGGGACGCTTGGTCGGCTTGGAGTCGTCGAAGGTCTCGGACGCGAGGACCGAGACGCCGCCGATGCCGTCGCCGCCGGTGCGGGCGCCGTAGAGGATGACCTTGTTGCCGGGGCCGGAGGCCTTGGCGAGGTGGATGTCCTCGTGCTTCATCACGCCGATGCAGCCGGCGTTGACCAGCGGGTTGCCCTGGTAGCAGGCGTCGAAGACGACCTCGCCGCCGATGTTCGGCAGGCCCAGGCAGTTGCCGTAGCCGCCGATGCCCGCGACCACGCCCGGCAGGACGCGCTTGGTGTCGGGGTGGTCGGCCGCGCCGAAGCGCAGCGGGTCGACGACCGCGACCGGGCGGGCGCCCATGGCGAGGATGTCGCGGACGATGCCGCCGACGCCGGTGGCCGCGCCCTGGTAGGGCTCGATGTAGCTCGGGTGGTTGTGCGACTCGACCTTGAAGGTGACCGCGTAGCCCTGGCCGACGTCGACGACGCCGGCGTTCTCGCCGATGCCGACGAGCATCGCGTCGTTCTGGGGGACCTTCTCGCCGAACTGCTTCAGGTGGACCTTGCTGCTCTTGTACGAGCAGTGCTCGGACCACATGACGGAGTACATGGCGAGCTCGGCGCCGGTGGGGCGGCGGCCGAGGATCTCCCGGATGCGGGCGTACTCGTCCTCCTTGAGGCCGAGTTCCTTCCAGGGCTGGGAGGCGTCCGGCGTCTCGGTGGCGTTCTTGACGGTGTCGAGGCTCATGCGGAGACCAGCTTCTTCAGGACCGAGGTGAAGAACGGGAGGCCGTCGGTGCGGCCCGTCCCGATCAGCGGCTCGACCGCGTGCTCGGGGTGCGGCATGAGGCCGACCACGTTGCCCGCGGCGTTGGTGATGCCGGCGATGTCGCGGAGCGAACCGTTCGGGTTCACGTCCACGTACCGGAAGGCCACGCGGCCTTCGGCCTCGAGCTCGTCGAGGACGCGCTCGTCGGCCACGTACCGGCCGTCCATGTTCTTGAGCGGTACGGAGATCTCCTGGCCGGCGGTGTAGTCGCCGGTCCACGCGGTCTCCGCGTTCTCCACCCGCAGCTTCTGGTCGCGGCAGATGAAGTGCAGGTGGTTGTTGCGGAGCATCGCCCCCGGCAGCAGGTGGGCCTCGGTGAGGACCTGGAAGCCGTTGCAGATGCCGAGGACCGGCATGCCGGCCTTGGCCTGCTCGATGATGGTCTCCATCACCGGCGAGAACCGGGAGATGGCTCCGGCGCGCAGGTAGTCCCCGTAGGAGAAGCCGCCCGCGAGGACGACCGCGTCGACCTGGTGCAGGTCCTTGTCGCGGTGCCACAGCGATACGGGCTCGGCCCCCGCGAGGCGGACGGCGCGCAGCGAGTCACGGTCGTCGAGCGTTCCGGGGAACGTGACGACTCCGATGCGAGTGGTCACCGTCAGGCCTCGACCTTCACGGTGAAGTCTTCGATGACGGTGTTGGCGAGGAACGTTTCGGCCATCTTGTGGATGCGGTCGAGGGCGGCCTGGTCGACCGGTCCCTCCACTTCCAGTTCGAAGCGCTTCCCCTGGCGGACGTCGGCGATGCCCTCGAATCCCAGGCGCGGCAGTGCACGCTGCACCGCCTGGCCCTGAGGGTCGAGGATCTCCGGCTTGAGCATGACGTCGACTACGACGCGTGCCACTGGCACTCCCGATGGGTGGTTGGTGCGAAGGCGGTTCCCTCAGCGTACCCGGCCGAAATTTCTACGCGGGTAGATATCTCCGGGCCGCGTTCGGGGCCGCGATCACCCACCCGTTTCGGCTTCACCAACGCTTCGCAAAATCCACCGGAAAACCACGTGCCCGGCATTGCGGCGGGACACGCGGAGATAATTAACTGGACTTCGCAATGCAATGAGAATCAAGGTACAAAGGATTCCACCGGGACGGCGGCATTTTTTGCCGCACGACTCGGGACGGAATGATGCATTGCTCCGAAACATCCACACAGGCGACATCACCGCACGTCCAACGGGTGAGCGGCGTCGCACGAAGGGACCGATATCCGTGGCGCAGCGCGTAGTAGTCACGATCTCCGACGACATCGACGGCGGAGAAGCGGCGGAAACGGTCACGTTCGGCCTGGACGGTAAGTCGTACGAGATCGACCTCAATCTGGCGAACGCAAAGAAACTGCGGAAGAGCCTCGAGCCCTTCGTGGCCGCGGGACGCCGGCAGGCCCGTTCCGGGAAGGCGTACAAGCACACCTCGCTGGCCCCGGACCCGGCGGTCGTCCGCGCCTGGGCCCGGTCCAACAACCTCGACGTGCCGCCGCGCGGCCGCATCCCGAAGCGGGTGTACGCGGCGTACAGCGAGGCCCACTGAGGTCCGGCGGGGCCCGCTAACGGAGCGTGCCGGGGGCCGATTTGCCATCCACCCCCTCCGGTCCGCTAGTGTGTGGATCACGCCGAGGGGCGAGGCCGCAGGTCAAAGCCCCGAAGGTCGTGCGGGTGTAGTTCAGTAGCAGAACATCCCCCTTCCAGGGGGAAGGCGCAGTGTGCGATCCCTGTCACCCGCTCTGCAACGCTTTACAGACCACTCCGGTGGATCGGGTAGAGTGATGCACGCATCGCGAAGGCATTCGTGCCGGAGCAGCATGCGGACGTAGCTCAGTTGGTAGAGCACCACCTTGCCAAGGTGGATGTCGCGCGTTCGAGTCGCGTCGTCCGCTCAGCGAGCAAAGGCCCTGATCCATGATCAGGGCCTTTGTCGTATGCGTTTACCGTGGACGTGAGTGGACGTCGGCTGCTGTCGACCAACGTCATCGGGGGGCTGGGACCGTGTCGAAGCTGACGGGGTGGTGGAGGAACCGCAGCAGTGCGGCCAAGGTCGAGCTCTACACCCGCTGGTCATTGCACCTCTTCATGCTCCTCGAATCCTTCTCGGTGCTCTTCGGGCTCGTCCCCGAGGGCCTCGGCGCCGTCACCGGCGCCCTCCTCCTGCCCCTGGGCGCACAGATCGCGCTGTCCGGAGTGGTGGCTTCCAAGGCGCTGGACTGGGTGCTCGGCCGGCGCGAGCGGCCCGTACGCCTGGCCGTGGCCCTCGCCGCGCTGACCATCGCGCTGGCGGTCGCCGTACTGGTCCTGCGCTCGGTCGGCGCCGTCTCGCACGCGGGCGTCGCCCCCTCGCTCGTGGTCAACACGGTCGCGTTCGCCTCGGGTTCGCTGACGCTGACCCTGGCGCGGGTCCGGCACATGCTCTGCCTCGCCCCGGTGGCGGGCGCCGGGGCCGGGGCCGTGGCCCTGGCGGTGGGGCACCCCGCCGGGGAGGCGGCCGGCTACACGATCGGCGTCCTCCTCACCTGCGGCATGCTGGTCCTGGCCTGCGGCTTCTCCTCGTGGCTGCTGAAGACGGTGTACGAGCTCGACCGGGCCCGGGAGCTCCAGGCGCAGCTCGCCGTCGCCCAGGAGCGGCTGCGCTTCGGACGGGACCTGCACGACGTGATGGGCCGCAATCTCGCGGTGATCGCGCTCAAGAGCGAGCTGGCCGTCCAGCTGGCCCGGCGCGAACGCCCGGAGGCCATCGACCAGATGATCGAGGTCCAGCGGATCGCCGGCGAATCGCAGCGCGAGGTGCGCGAGGTCGTGCGCGGCTACCGCGAGGCGGATCTCACCGTGGAACTGGAGGGCGCCCGCGGGGTGCTCAGCGCGGCCGGGATGGACTGCCGCGTCGAGGTGGAGGCGGGCGGTGCGCTGCGCCCCGAAGTGCAGTCGGCGCTGGGCTGGGTGGTCCGCGAGGCGGCCACCAACGTCCTGCGGCACGGGGACGCCCGCAGCTGCGTGATCCGGCTCACGGCACCCGACGGGGGCGCGCTGACCCTGGTGGTGGAGAACGACGGGGCCCCCGAAGCGCCGGCCGGACCGCCGGGCTCCGGACTCGCGGGCCTGCGGGAGCGGCTCGCGGCACTGGACGGCACCCTGGAGGCCGGCCCGGTCGGCGGCGGCCGGTTCCGGCTGCTGGCCCGGATCCCGGGCGGACGACTGCGAGGACTGGAGGCGCGGGCATGAGCCCCGTACGCGTACTGCTGGCCGACGACGAGCACCTGATCCGCGGCGCGCTCGCCGCGCTGCTGGCCCTGGAGGACGATCTGCTGGTCGTCGCGGAGGCGGCCTCGGGGCCGGAGGCCCTCGCGATGGCGCGCGCCCACCGGCCGGACGTGGCCGTGCTGGACCTGCAGATGCCGGGGGCGGACGGTGTGAGTGTCGCCACAGCCCTGCGGGCCGAACTCCCCGGCTGCCGCACCATGATCGTGACGAGCCACGGGCGGCCCGGGCACCTGAAGCGGGCCCTCGCGGCGGGGGTGCGGGCCTTCGCCCCGAAGACGGTCTCGGCGCAGCGGCTGGCCGAGCTGATCCGCACCGTGCACGCCGGAGGCCGTTATGTGGACCCGGAGTTGGCGGCCGACGCGATCAGCGCGGGGGACTCCCCGCTGACCGCGCGCGAGGCCGAGGTGCTGGAACTCGCGGGGGACGGGGCGCCGATCGCGGAGATCGCGGAGCGGGCCTCGCTCTCGCCCGGGACCGTGCGGAACTACCTGTCGTCGGCGGCGACGAAGCTGGGCGCCGAGAACCGGCATACGGCAGTGCGTCTCGCACGCGAGCGGGGTTGGGTATAGTAGGTCTCGCGTTACGGCGCACCTGCGGACATAGCTCAGTTGGTAGAGCACCACCTTGCCAAGGTGGATGTCGCGCGTTCGAGTCGCGTTGTCCGCTCCATCGAAGAAGCCCCCGGTCCTGTGACCGGGGGCTTCTTCGTGTTCCGGGCCCTGTCCCGGGCCGCGCCCCAGACCCGGGTTCGGGCCTGGGGCGTCAGGTGTCAGGCGTCAGGCCCAGCCGAGGCCGGTGAGCCGCTCGTACGCCTCGATGTACTTGGCGCTGGTCTGCTCGGCGACCTCCCGCGGGAGGGCCGGCGGCGGGAGTTCGCCGGTGCGGTCCCAGCCGGAGGCGGGGGAGGTGAGCCAGTTGCGGACGAACTGCTTGTCGTAGGAGGGCTGCGCGCGGCCCGGCTCCCACTGGTCGGCCGGCCAGAAGCGGGAGGAGTCCGGGGTCAGCACCTCGTCGCCGGCGACGAGCGTGCCCTCCTTGTCGAAGCCGAACTCGAACTTGGTGTCGGCCAGGATGATCCCGCGCTCGCGGGCGATGTCCCGGGCCCGGCCGTACACGGCCAGGGTGGTCTGGCGCAGCAGCGCCGCCGTCTCGGCGCCCGTGGTGCGCGCGACCTCCTCGTACGAGACGTTCTCGTCGTGCTCGCCGACCTCGGCCTTGGCGGCCGGCGTGAAGATCGGGGCGGGCAGCTCGGAGCCGTCCACGAGCCCCTCGGGGAGGGCGAGTCCGCAGACCGTACGGGTCTTCTCGTACTCGGCGAGGCCGGAGCCGGTGAGGTAGCCGCGGGCCACGCACTCGACCGGGACCATGTCGAGGCTCTTGCAGATCAGCGTGCGGCCGGCCCAGTCGGCGGGGGCGCCCTCGGGCAGGTCCGTGCCGATCACGTGGTTCGGGACGAGGTCCCTCAGCTGGTCGAACCACCAGAGGGAGAGCTGGGTCAGGACGCGGCCCTTGTCCGGGATCTCGGTGGGGAGCACCCAGTCGTACGCGGACATGCGGTCGCTGGCGACCATGACGAGGTTGCCGTCGCCGTCTCGGTAGAGGTCACGCACCTTGCCGGTGTGGAGGTGGACGAGGCCGGGCACCTGAACCGGCTCGGGCTTTTCGACGAATCCGGACACGGGGTCTCCCTGTGGTTCTGTACGAGCGCAGCCCCATTCTCCCGCACGGGGGCCGGTGCCCGGCTCCGGGGGTGCGCGGCGCGGCGCCCGGTGGGGTGCCCGGCGGGGTGCGCGGACCGGCTCAGTCCCGTTTGCAGATCCGGTCGAGGAGGTTGGCGGTGGCCCGCCGGACCCGTTCGTCGACGTGGCCGGGGCGGTCGAGGGCCGGGGACCAGGCGAAGGTGCCCGACGCGAAGACCAGGGCGCCGCTCGGGGCCCGGTACAGGGAGGTCTCCTGGTGGCGCTTCGCGCCCTCGCTGTCGCGGTACGGGGAGTGCGCGAGCAGGATGCGGTCCTGGTGCTCGGGGAGCTGGGTGCGCGGGAAGTACCGGTCGGCCTCGCCGGCGACCAGGCCGGGGAGTTCGTCGTTCTCGACGGCGCCGGTGGAGTCCCAGAGCCAGTGCGTGGCATTGCGCACGATCAGGGGCGCGGGCTCGGGGACCCGCCCCGCGTACTGGATGCCGAGCAGCTGCTGCTCCGGGCGGTCGACCTCGCGCCAGAGGCTGGGGCGGCCGGGGCCGCGGCGTTTTCGGCAGGTGAGGAGCCGGTCGTCGACCCCGGAGGGGGAGGGGCCCAGCTCGACCTGCCAGTACATGGTGTTGGCGGAGAGGAAGACGAGCGAGGTGCCGTGGTCGCGGGCGCGCTCGACGGTGCGGCGCATGGGGGCCGACCAGTACTCGTCGTGGCCGGGGAAGACCAGGCCGCGGTAGCGGCTGGGGTCGACGCGGCCGGCGTGCAGATCGCGGGTGTCGGCGTAGGCGAGGTCGTAGCCGTAGCGCTCGGCCCAGCGGATGAAGTCGTAGGCGTGGCCCACGTGCAGGGGCAGGCCGGCGCCGGCGTAGGGCCGGTCGAAGGAGACGGTGATGGCCGCGTCCTGCTCGCCGAGCAGCCGGCCCTCTTCGTCCCAGGCGTGGTAGAGGCTCGCGCCGGTGTGCCCGTCCTCGGGGTAGAGGTTGTAGGCCTGCCAGGTGATGTCGGGCAGCAGGAGGAGCAGGTCGGCGGGGTGGTCGTCGCGGACGGTGAAGGGGATGTGGGACCGGTACCCGTCGGCGGTGGTGAGGACGGCGACGTAGGCGCCGACGCTCCAGTAGGAGGGGACCTGAAGCCGCCAGGAGAGCCACCAGTGGTGGCAGGAGACGGTGCGGTCGGCGGTGAGGGGGGCCGGCTGGACGATGCCCGAGAGCCGGGGACTGGTGGTGATCTTGGAGGCGCCGTCGCCGCCGTAGTGGCCGATGCGGTAGACGTCGACGGAGAACTGCTGGGGCGGGTCCACGGTGATGTGGAAGTCGATGGCCTCGCCGGGCGCGACGGCCCCGGTGGAGGCGAAGCCCTTGATCTGCCGGTGCACGTCGTCGGCCGTGCGCGGGCCGCCGTTGCCGCGGGCGCGGGGAATCTGGCCGGGGGCGAGCGCCGGGTCCACGTACCAGGGCACGACCTGGCCGGTGTCGTCGAAGTACAGCTCGCTGCCCCGGAACCACGGCAGCGGTCCCTGGCCGAAGGGATCGGTCACCGCGTGCGCGAGCGCACCTGATTCCCAACGCCGGATCTGGTCCGCACCACCCATACCGCTCCCCTCCCTCGCTCCCCCGAACGGTCTCTGAACACGCCGACACGGCACGGTTTCCGGACATCGAACCGCTACCGGTCCCAGCACATCACATAACGCACTCATTCCGTCACCGTTCGCCACATCCGGAGGCGCGGAGTACAAGGTTCGCCCGGACCGGCCGGGCCGGCGAAGGGAGCGACGCGCGGCCGCCGGCACGACCGCGGCCATGGCCATGGGCGCCCGTCGCGGCCGCGCCGCGCGGCCGCCGGCACGGTCACACCAGGCGGACCGGCTTCTCCGGGCGGACGCCGAGCTCCGCGAGCCAGTCACGCAGGGGGTCCGGGTCCCCGTCCTCCACCAGGCTCAGCACCCGGGGGGCCAGGTCCGCGCGCCGCTCGTCGCCGACCAGGAGGACCGGGCCGTCCAGCCAGTCCAGCCCCGGCGCGGCGTCGGCCGAGTCGACGGCCGCGGCGCACACCATCGCCGTCACGTGGTCGGCGAGCAGGTCCCGCCCGCTGCGGGGCGGCTGGAGCGGGAACAGCGGCACGGTGTCCGCCCCGCGCGCCACCGCGGCGCCCCCGGCGTCGACGCCCGCGCCGGTCCCTGCGGAACGTTCCTCCCTGGCCAGGTCGCCGCTGAGCCGGCCGGCCAGCGCTTCCGCGGCCGCGCACTCCCCGGCGGTGTCCGTGAGGTAGCCCAGTACCCGGTCCAGCGTGGGCCCCGGGCCGGCCGGAACGGCGAGGCCGTCCAGCGCCGCGTGGAGCCGGGCCGCCTCCGCACGCCATTTGCGGTCCACGACCTCCTCCGGATACGCCGCCCAGTCCACCGGCGACCAGTCCGGGCCGGCCTCGGCCGGACCGCCGTGGAACAGCCGGGCGGCGAGCAGCGAAGCCGCCTCGTCGATCACCCCGGGCCGCTCCAGCAGATCGCAGGCGGGGCGCTCGCCGAGCCGCGAAGTGAAGCCCTCGGCCAGCCGGTCGCGCCGGGACAGCTCGGTCAGCGCGGAGACCACCCCGGCGTCGAGGTGCGCCGGCCAGCGGCCCATCCGCCACGCGGGCAGCGCGACCCGGGTCAGCAGCCGGTCCCAGCCCGCGTAGGCGAGGCCGACCTGCTCCTGGGCGACGATGCGCAGCCCGTAGTCCACACCCTGTGCACGGTCCGAGGCGGCGGCCGCGACCCCGCGCTCCATCTCGGCGGCATCCGCCTGGCACAGCCTCAGCAGCAGCCGGGCCGGCCGGCCGATCCAGCCGAGGCCGGGCCGGCTGCCCACGTCCACCGCGGCGTCGAGCCCGCGCACGAAGCCCCGGGCATCGGCTATGTCCGGATGCGCGGAAGGACCCGTACCGGCGACGACCGGAGCCAGGACCGCCCGCAGTTCGGCGACCCGCATCCACCACAGGAACGGCGAGCCGATCACCAGCACCGGAGCCGCGCCCGGCTCCGCCTCGCGCCCGCCCGATATGCCGCTGCGCCGGTGGGCCGCATGCGTACGGTCCTCCAGCCAGCTGTCGCAGTCCGGCGTCAGGGCTATCGCCGAGGGCGCCGGCACGTCCATCCGGTCGGCCAGGTCCCGCACCATCCGGTACAGGTCGGGCGCGGCGGACTCCGGCAGGGGCACCGTCGGCGTCACGGCCGGGCCCGCCCGCAGCACCACCGCGGCGAACACCCCGCCGACGAGCAGCACCAGTGCGGCTGTCACGCACACGACGAGCGTCACCGCGGGCCAGGGGTCACCGGCCAGCCGGCCCGTCATCCGGGCACTCAGCAGCACCACCGCGAGGGCGGCGGGCAGCACCCCGAGGGCCAGTGCCCGGCTGCGGACCCGCAGCACGGCCAGGGCCCGGGAACGCGCGGACGGCGCGCCCCCTTCCACGATCGAACCGGTTCCGGACACGGCCGGACCTCACCCCCTCTGCCCTGCGGCGGTTTTTCTCACTCCCCCACTGTGACACCCGCCACTGACATCGCAATGCCGGTGGGCCAAGTGCCGGAATGCTTGGCACCGCACCCTAGTTGGGGAGCGACCGGCAGTCAGCCGGACCGGGTGACCATCACCCGATGGAATGGCTTTGGGTAAAGGTGGCTGCGTTCGAACGCGGCCGGATGCACTCGCACGCGGACACGCGCGCGGGCCCGGTGCGCACCTGGGTGCGCACCGGGCCCGCGGGGCGGAAGTCCCGCCGCTCGGCCTGCTCAGCGGCCTTCGGCCGCCTTGGCGGCGATGTCCGTACGGTGCTGGGAGCCGTCCAGCCGGATCCGCGCGACGGCCTTATACGCCTTCTCGCGGGCCTGTGCCAGATCGGAACCGGTCGCCGTCACCGACAGCACGCGGCCGCCCGCGCTGACGACCGCCTCGCCCTCGCGCCGGGTCCCGGCGTGCAGGACGTACGTGTCGGGACCGTCCTCGGCGGCCACGTCGGCCAGGCCCTCGATCGGGTCCCCGGTGCGCGGGGTCTCCGGGTAGTTGTGGGAGGCGATGACGACGGTGACGGCCGCGTCCGCGCTCCAGCGCAGCGGCGGCTCGGTGTCCAGCGTGCCGTTGGCGGCGTGCAGCAGCACGCCCGCGAGCGGGGTGCGCAGCCGGGCCAGGACCACCTGGGTCTCGGGGTCGCCGAAGCGGGCGTTGAACTCGATGACGCGGACGCCGCGCGAGGTGATGGCGAGCCCGGCGTACAGGAGCCCGGAGAACGGGGTGCCGCGGTGGCGCAGCTCGTCCACGGTCGGCTGGAGGACGGTCTCCATGACCTCGTCGACCAGCTTCGGGTCGGCCCAGGGCAGTGGCGAGTACGCGCCCATGCCGCCGGTGTTGGGGCCCTCGTCGCCGTCGAGCGCGCGCTTGAAGTCCTGCGCGGGCTGGAGCGGCAGCACGGTGACGCCGTCGGTGATGGCGAAGAGGGAGACTTCCGGGCCGTCGAGGTACTCCTCGATGACGACGCGGTCGCAGCCGAGCGCGTGCGCGCGGGCGGCGGCCCGGTCCTCGGTGACGACGACGCCCTTGCCGGCGGCGAGGCCGTCGTCCTTGACGACGTACGGGGCGCCGAAGGCGTCGAGGGCCGTGTCCACCTCTTCCGGGGTGGTGCACACGTAGCTGCGGGCAGTCGGGACGTCGGCCGCGGCCATCACGTCCTTGGCGAACGCCTTGGAGCCCTCCAGCTGCGCCGCTTCCGCGGACGGGCCGAAGACGGGGATGCCGGCGGCGCGGACGGCGTCGGAGACGCCGGCGACCAGGGGCGCCTCCGGGCCGACGACGACCAGGTCGGCTTCGAGTTCGGTGGCGAGGCGGGCCACGGCCGCGCCGTCGAGGGCGTCGACCGGGCGCAGCTCCGCCACCTCGGCGATGCCGGCATTGCCGGGAGCGCAGTACAGCGCGTTGACGTCGGGGTCGAGGGACAGAGAGCGGCACAGGGCATGTTCGCGGGCGCCGCCGCCGATGACGAGGACCTTCACGCCCTGCAGCCTAGCCCGCGCGGCGGGATGCCTTTCGTGTGGCCACCCAATGAGACGGCCCTACTCGTTTGTGTATTCCTCTACAACGGTGGCTCCGAGCTCGCGCACGATGAGGTCGTGTCCGGTCAGGGCGCTCTCGACCAGCTCCGGATCGTCCTCCTCCGGTACGTCGTCCTCGGGCGCGACCGGCGGGGGCGCCTGCCGTACGGGGGGCTGCTGCGCGGAACCGCCCGGCTGGGCCGGGGGCTGCGGCGGCTGGTACGGCTGCTGTGGCGCGGGACCCGGCTGCGGGGCGGCTGCGGGCTGGCCGCCGCCCCCGCCCACCACGGCGTCGATCTTCCAGTTGACCTGGAACTGCTCGGAGAGGACCGCCTTGAGCACGTCCTCGCTGCCGCTGCTCGCGAAGTTGTCGCGGGCGCCGGGGTTGGGGAAGCCCAGTTGGAGCGTCGTCCCGTCGAACCCGGTGACCTGGGCGTTCTGGCTGAGCAGGATCCAGGTGAAGCGGCGGCGGTTCTTGACGGCCTCGAGGATGCCGGGCCACATCGCCTGGACCTGCCCGGCGCCTGCGGCCATGCCGGGCGAGGGGGCGGCGGCGGGAGCGGCCGCCGCTGCGGGGGCCGGAGCGGCCGGAGCCGGGGCGGGGGCCGGGGCCGCGGGCTGGCCCGAACCGGGCGCGGCGGCGCTCGGCCAGGCACCGGCGGCGGGGGCTGCGGCGGGGGCCGCCGGAGCGGGGGCAGCGGCTCCGGGCCAGGAGCCGGGAGCGGCTCCGCCGCCGGGCTGCGCGGCCCCGGGCCATGACCCGGGCGCGGCGGCGGGGGCCTGCGCGGGAGCGGGTGCCGGAGCCGGGGCCTGTACGGGAGCGGGTGCCTGGACCGGAGCCGCAGCGGGAGCGGGCGCCGGCGCGGCCGCGGGAGCCGGCTCGGGAGCCCGTACGGCGGCCGCGGCGGCCCGCGCCGCGGCGACGGCCCCGCCGGGGCCGGCCGGCGCCATGCCGTGGGCCTCGGGCCCGGGCACGTAGGCCATGGCGGGCCCGCCGGGCGGGGCGGCGGCCATACCGGCGCCGGCGGCGGGGGTGAACCCGCTCCGCTCCAGCCGGTCGAGCCGGGCCTGGAAGGACCGTTCGTCGTCGAAGGCGGCGGGCAGCAGCACCCGGGCGCAGATCAGCTCCAGCTGGAGCCGCGGCGAGGTCGCTCCGCGCATCTCGGTGAGCCCGGTGTTGACCAGGTCGGCGGCGCGGCTCAGCTCGGCGGCCCCGAACACCGACGCCTGGGCCTGCATCCGCTCGACGACATCGGCGGGGGCGTCGATGAGCCCCTTCTCCCCGGCGTCGGGCACGGCGGCCAGGATCACCAGGTCCCGCAGCCGCTCCAGCAGGTCGGCGACGAACCGGCGCGGGTCGTTGCCGCCCTCGACCACCCGGTCGACGACCTCGAAGGCGGCCGCCCCGTCCCCGGCGGCGAAGGCGTCGACGACGGAGTCGAGCAGCGACCCGTCGGTGTACCCGAGCAGGGAGGTGGCCATGGCATACGTCACACCGTCCTCGCCGGCACCGGCGAGGAGCTGGTCCATGACGGACATGGAGTCACGCACAGATCCGGCGCCGGCCCGCACGACGAGCGGCAGCACGCCGTCCTCGACCTTGGCGCCCTCGCGCCCGCAGACCTCGCCCAGGTATTCGCGCAGCGTCCCGGGCGGCACGAGCCGGAACGGATAGTGGTGCGTACGGGACCGGATGGTCCCGATGACCTTCTCGGGCTCGGTCGTCGCGAAAATGAACTTGAGGTGCTCCGGCGGCTCCTCGACCACCTTCAGCAGGGCGTTGAAGCCCGCCGAGGTGACCATGTGGGCCTCGTCGATGATGTAGATCTTGTACCGGCTGGAGGCGGGCCCGAAGAAGGCCTTCTCCCGCAGGTCACGGGCGTCGTCCACGCCACCGTGCGAGGCGGCGTCGATCTCGATGACGTCGATCGACCCCGGCCCGTTGCGCGCCAGGTCCTTGCAGGACTGGCACTCGCCGCAGGGTTCGGGAGTGGGACCCTGCTCACAGTTCAGGCACCGCGCCAGGATGCGCGCACTGGTGGTCTTGCCACAGCCTCGTGGCCCACTGAACAGGTACGCGTGATTGACCCGGTTGTTCCGCAGGGCCTGCATCAGGGGGACAGTGACATGCTCCTGTCCGATGACCTCGGCGAACGACTCGGGGCGGTAGCGGCGGTACAGCGCAAGGGACGACACGTCTACGAGGTTATCCGGGCCCACCGACAAAGACGCCCCGCCGACGGCCGCGCAGACCGCCCCGGAACGCAAAGCGCCCCCCACGCACCCGCCAGAGCCCACTTACCCTTGCTGCCTTCCGGCCCTGGGGGAGTTGGGTGAGATAGCGCCACGTGAGGGGCTGGGCCCCACCCTAGCGGATGAAAGCCCCCGCGATCGACCCCGCCCCCGCCCCGGACCCGACCAGGTAGCCGCCCGGATCCCCCGCCGGCGATCACGTTCGCGAGCACCCCTCAACGTCTTGTATTGTTTGCGGCGGAGGATTCGCCTAGTGGCCTAGGGCGCACGCTTGGAAAGCGTGTTGGGGGCAACCCCTCACGAGTTCGAATCTCGTATCCTCCGCCAGTGCCTCACCGGGCACTTGAAGGCCCCGACCGGGAAACCGGC
>NZ_LGDB01000234.1:0-35485 GCF_001279655.1 Streptomyces sp. WM6372
GCGATCCCGCCACGGGCCGTCGGCCCGGTGTCGAACTCATCGTGGAACAGGGCGACTTCGTCGCCGTCATGGGCAGCTCGGGCTCGGGCAAGTCGACGCTGATGAACATCCTCGGCTGTCTGGACGTCCCCACGTCGGGGCGCTACCTCCTGGACGGGATCGACGTGGGCGGCCTGGACGAGCACCAGCTCTCGCTGGTCCGCAACCGCAAGATCGGCTTCGTCTTCCAGTCCTTCAACCTGGTGCCCCGCACGAGCGCCGTCGCCCAGGTGGAACTGCCGCTGGCGTACGCCGGGGTGAAGGCCGCCGAGCGGCGCCGGCGGGCGGTGGCCGCCCTCACCCTCGTGGGCCTCGCCGACCGCCTGGACCACCGGCCGAACGAACTCTCCGGCGGCCAGCAGCAGCGCGTGGCCGTGGCCCGTGCGCTCGTCACGGCGCCCGCGATGCTGCTCGCCGACGAGCCGACCGGAAATCTGGACAGCCACAGCACCGAGGAGGTCCTGGCCCTCGTGGACCGGCTCAACGCCTCGGGTCGTACCGTCGTCCTGATCACCCACGAGGACGAGGTGGCCCGGCACGCCAAGCGGGTGCTGCGCCTCGTGGACGGGCAGATCGTCGAGGACGTCCGGCAGGCTCCCGTCGGCGGTCCCCCTCCCGCGATGTCCGAACCGGCGGCGCACGCCGTGGCCGGAGGCCTGCGGTGAACCCGTTGCAGACGCTGCGCTTCGCCTTCGGCGGCCTCGCGGCGAACAAGGTGCGCTCCGCGCTGACGATGCTGGGCGTGCTGATCGGCGTCGCGGCGGTGATCCTGCTCCTGGCCGTGGGCAACGGCTCCTCGCAGGCGGTGAAGGACTCCATCGAGAAGCTCGGCACCAACGCCCTGACCGTCTCCTCCGGCAGCGGGTTCGGCGGTTCGCGCTCCGGCTCCGCTGCCGCGAGCGGCACGAAGCCGCTGACCGTCGAGGACGCGCGGGCGCTCGCCGACCCCTCGGCTGCGCCGCACATCGAGTCGGTCGCGCCCGAGGTCACCACCTCGCAGAGCGCCCTCTACGAGGGCACCTCGCACACGGTCGGCCAGGTCGTCGGCACGTACCCGGCGTACTTCAAGGCCTCCAACAGCAAGGTGGCCAAGGGCGATTACTTCAGCGGCGACGACGTACTGGCGTCCCGGAAGGTCGCCGTCATCGGCTCGACGACCGCCGCCGACCTGTTCGGCACGGCCGACCCGGTCGGCAGGAAGATGGTGCTCGGCGGCACGCCGTTCACCGTCGTCGGAGTGCTCGCCGCCAAGGGCGGCACCGGGTTCCAGGACCCGGACGACGTGGTGGTCGCGCCGCTGCCCACCGTGCAGAACGCCTTCACCGGCTTCGGCCCGGTCGGCCAGATCCTCGTCGAGGCCACGTCCGCGGACGCGACGGCCGGGGCGCAGAGCGAGATCACCACCGTCCTGATGGGGCGGCACGGCATCAAGGACCCGGCCGCCCTCGACTTCCGGGTGTCCAGCCAGGCATCGCTGCTGACCACGCAGGCGTCGACGAACAAGACGTTCACCGTGCTGCTGGGCGCGGTCGCCGCGATCTCCCTGCTGGTCGGAGGCATCGGGATCACCAACATCATGCTGGTCACGGTGACCGAGCGGACCCGTGAGATCGGCATCCGCAAGGCGATCGGGGCGCCCCGGGGCGTCATCCTCGGCCAGTTCCTCGCCGAGTCGACCCTGCTCTCGCTGATCGGCGGCGGGCTCGGCGTCGCGGCCGGGCTGATCGGCTCGCGCTTCACCATCGCCGGCATCAAGCCGGTCGTCATACCGGAGTCGGTCGTCGGCGCCTTCGCCATCGCCGTGGTGATCGGGCTGTTCTTCGGCGGATACCCGGCCAACCGGGCCGCGAGCCTGCGGCCCATCGAAGCACTGCGGCACGAGTGAGCCGGCACACGCGGGAACAGGGAGAAGCTGACATGGCACGACGCCGCACCGAACTGGAGAAGCAGCCCGAGGCCGGCGACGACCGGTACGCGCCGTTCGCCGAGGTGTTCACCGCATCGGCAGCCGGGGAGGACCCCTTCCCGGAGGAGCTGATCGTGGAACACCCCGTCGCGCCGGGCCCCGGCGGCGATCCCGAGGGGATCCTCTCCGAACCGCCGGACACCCGGGACATCTCGGCGGAGCTCGCCGCTCCGCCCCGGCCGCGGCTGCCCTGGCTGACCCTGCTGCTCTCGGGCGGGGTGGTGGCCGGGCTCGCGTTCACCGGAGGCGCCCTGGTCGAGAAGAGCCACCTCCAGGGTTCATCCGGAGCCGGATCCGGCGGCCGGAACTTCGCGGCCGGGGCGGCCGGCCAAGGACGTACGGGCTCCGCCCAGGGAGGCAACGGGGCCACCGGACAGGGGCAGGGAGCCACCGGGCGGGGCCGCGCCGGAACCGGTAACGGAACCGGAAGCGGGACGGGCAGCGGGACGGGCAGCGGAAGCGGGCAGAGCAGCCCGCGCCAGGGCTTCGGCGGAGCGACGGGCGGCCCGGGCGCCGGGGCCGGCGTGACCACCGGTACGGTGAAGCTCGTCGACGGCACCACCCTCTACGTCACCGACGCCCAGGGCGACGTCGTCAAGATCACCACCGACACCAACACCCAGATCACCCAGGCCAAGAGCGGCAAGGTGTCCGACCTCCAGCCGGGTCAGACCGTCACCGTACGCGGCAGCCAGACCCCCGCCGGCGACGTCGCCGCGACGACCGTCGCCCAGGGCGGCGCGGGCGGATTCGCAGGCGGCGGATTCGCGGGCGCGGGCGGCGGCCGGGGCTGAGCACGAGAGGGAGGAGCGGCATGGACACGGCCACGCCCGGGGCGAGCCTGCTCGTCGTCGACGACGAGCCGAACATCCGGGAGCTGCTCTCCGCCTCGCTGCGGTTCGTCGGCTTCCGGGTCACCTCGGCCGCGAACGGCGCCGACGCCCTGGCGGCGGTCGCCAGGGAGCGGCCCGACCTGGTGGTGCTCGACGTGATGCTGCCCGACATCAGCGGATTCGCCGTCGTACGCCGTCTGCGCGAGGCGGTCGGCGTCGGCGGCGGATCCGGGGCCGACCACCTGCCGGTGCTCTTCCTCACCGCGAAGGACGGCGTGGACGACAAGATCAGCGGGCTCACGGCCGGCGGCGACGACTACGTCACCAAGCCGTTCAGCCTGGAGGAGCTGATCGCCCGGATCCGCGCCATCCTGCGCCGCACCGGCGCCCCGACGGGCGAGGGCCGCCTGGTCGCGGGCGACCTCGAACTGGACCCGGTGGGCCACCAGGTGCTGCGCGGCGGGGTGCCCGTCTCCCTCTCCCCCACCGAGTTCAAGCTGCTCGCGTACCTGATGACCCATGCCGATCGCGTCGTCTCCAAGATGCAGATCCTGGAGCACGTGTGGGCGTACGACTTCGGCGGCGACCTCAGCATCGTCGAGTCGTACATCTCGTACGTGCGCCGCAAGGTGGACTCGGGCGCGGACGGCGCCGTCAAACTCATCCACACCGTGCGCGGCATCGGGTACGTCCTGCGCCGCCCGCAGAGCTGATGGCGCTGCGGCTCGCGGGCCTCTCGCTGCGCTCGCGGCTCGTGCTGCTCTCGATCGCGCTGGTCGCGCTCGGGCTGACCGTCAGCGACACCATCGTCCTCGGTTCGGTGCGCGCGCAGCTGGTGGGGCGCGTGGACCAGCAGCTCGAACGGTACGGGGACTCGGTGGCGTACCGGGTCCGGGCCGAGGGCACCCCGCAGCCGCACCTCGGACGGGCGGGCGGCGGGCCGGGGCGGGCCTGGCTGCCGAGCCAGTACGTGGTGGCGTTCGCCGACGCCGACGGCAGGGTGTCCGACCAGTTCCGGGAGCCCGTCGCGGCCGGCGATCCGGGCCCGCTGTGGCCGGCGATGGACGCGGCGCAGCTGCGGGCCAGGCTCGGGCGGGCGTTCGAGGTCCCGAGCGACCACGGTGACGGCACCTGGTGGGTGCTGATCGTGCCCGTGGGCAGCGACGATCCGGCGCTGCCCGTCGGCGTCGTGGTCGCGGCCCCGCTGGACGACGTCTCCTCCACCCTCGACCACCTGGCCACCGCCTTCGAGCTCATCGGCGTCGTGGTGTCGCTGCTGCTCGCCGCCGCCGGCTGGTTCGCGGTGCGGGCCGGGCTGCGTCCGCTGCGGCGGATCGAGGAGACCGCGGCGGAGATCTCGGCCGGGCGCCCGCTCTCGCACCGGATGCCGGACGCTTCGCCCCGTACCGAGACCGGCCGGCTGACCAGCGCGCTCAACGGCATGCTCGCGCAGATCGAGTCGGCCTTCGCGGTCCGCGCCGCGTCGGAGGAGCAGATGCGGCGCTTCGTCGCCGATGCCAGCCACGAACTGCGTACGCCGCTGGCCGGTATCCGGGGCTTCGCGGAGCTGTACCGGATGGGCGCGCTCGCCGACGAGGCGGACGTGACACGGACCATGGCCCGGATCGAGAGCGAGGCGGTGCGGCTCAGCGGTCTGGTCGAGGACCTGCTGACCCTCGTCCGGATGGACGAGCAGCGCCCGCTGGAGCTGGCCCCGATGGATCTGCGCACCCTCGCGGTGGACGCCCTGCACGACACCCGGGCGCTGGACCCGGCGCGCGAGGTGACGCTGACCGGTCCGGGCGGCGTCGGCCCGCCCGGACCGGCACCGGTGTACGGGGACGAGGCGCGGCTGCGCCAGGTGATCGCCAACCTGGTCGGCAACGCCGTCGCGCACACGCCGGCGGGTTCGCCGGTCCGCATCGGGGTGGGGAGCGCGGGCGGCGGCGAGGTGATCGAGGTGGCCGATTCCGGTCCGGGCCTGACGCCGGAGCAGGCGGCCCGGGTCTTCGAGAGGTTCTACCGGGTGGATGCTTCCCGGAGCCGGCAGTCCGGCGGCGGGGCGGGGCTCGGTCTGGCGATCGCCTCGGCGCTCGTGGGGGCCCATGGCGGCGGACTGGAGCTGGAGACCTCTCCGGGCGGCGGAGCGCTGTTCCGCGTCCGCCTGGAGTCCGCCGCCCACTGACGCGGCGGCTGCTGCGGGCCGTGTCGGGCCACTGCGGGCCACGTTGACCCGCTTCGTGCTAGTTCAGGCTGTTTTGGGCTACTTCAGGCCGATCTCTTCGCACGCCGCCTTGTACTTGTCGGTGCAGATCTCGGCGATGGTGTAGACGCCGTCCTCGACCACGGTCGACCTGACGTTGCTCTTGGTCAGCGGGACGCCCGGGACGAGCACGGACGGCACGGCCTTGGTGGTCGGGCTGTCGACGATCTGGTTGATGAGTCCGTCGATCTTCTCGCCCTGGGCGAGGGCGACGGCCATCTCCGCGGCGGCCGCGGCCTCGGGGGCGTAGCGCTTGTAGACGGTCATGTACTGCTCGCCCGCCACGATGCGCTGCACGCCGGCGAGTTCGGCGTCCTGGCCGGTGACCGGGGGAAGTGCGGAGACTCCGGCGGCCTTGAGGGCGGCGATGATGCCGCCCGCCATGCCGTCGTTGGCGGAGTAGACGCCGACGATCTTCCCCTTGCCGAGTGCGGAGAGCGCGGCCGCCATGTTGGCGTTGGCGTTCTCCGGCTTCCAGTCGACGGTGTCGTACTCCTTGCCGACGGTCACCTTGCCGTCGAGGACGAAGTGCGCACCGGACTTGAAGCCCTTGGCGTTGGGGTCGGTGACCGAGCCGTTCATCATGACGATCTGGCCGGAGCCGGCCTTGTCGCCGAGCGCCTCCAGCAGGGCCTTGCCCTGGACCTTGCCCACGTCTTCGTTGTCGAAGGAGGTGTAGGCGTCGATCGGGCCCTCGGCGAGACGGTCGTAGGCGATGACCGGAATACCGGCGTCCTTGGCCTTCTTGACCGAGCCGGCAATGGCCTTCGCGTCCACCGCGTCGATGATGAGGACATTCACCTTACGGGTGATCATCTCCTGGACCTGGGCGTTTTGGGCGGCCGCATCCTGCTTGGCATTGGCATAGACCACTTGGCCCTTGCTCCGCGTGAATTTGGCGATTTCCTTCTCGATCAGCGGCTTGTCGAACTTCTCGTAGCGCGCGGTCTGGTCCTCCGGGAGCAGGAGGCCGACCTTGATGGCCTCGCTCTTGGTGGAGCCTGCGGACCCGCCGCTCTCCGTACTGCCGCAGGCGGTGAGCGAGGCGGAAACCGCGGCAGCGGTGACCACTACGACGACCCGACCGAGATGCGTGTTCACGACGTAAACCTCCCTGAGCAGGCCGTGTCCTTGCGGCCGAGGTAGACGCAGTCAACTCGGCGGCGACACCCCCGTCAAGAAGTGAATTGTTACCGTGATGGCAACGTTGCCATCACGCTCCGCATCGACGTAATTCGGTTATTAGCGTGCCTTTTCCGCACGATTGGCACCGCGGCGAGAGTTCACATTACGAAGAGGTCAGGGCTGAGAAAGGCCCGACGTTCGAGGAGGCGCCGCCGGCGAACCGTCGACGCCTCCCGTCATGAAAGCGCTCAGGCGCCGGCCGGCCGGCGAACCGGCTCGCGGCGCATCGCCCAGAGGGTCGGGCCGCCGCCCGGGAGCTGGACCTCGCCGAGCACAGTGAACCCGAAGTGCTCGTAGAAGGGGAGGTTGGACGGCTTGGAGGATTCCAGGTAGACCGGCAGGCCGGCCGCGTCGGCCTTGGCGAGGCCCGAGCGCAGGAGGGCGGCTCCGTGGCCCTGACCCTGGGCGGCCGGATCCGCGCCGACCACGGCCAGGTACCAGTGCGACTCCTGGGGACCCTCCCCGGCGGCCGCCTCCGCGGCCTGCCGGAACAGCGGAGCCCGGTCGCCCAGGATCTCCGAGAGCTCCTCGATGGTCTCGGCGTCGGGAACGGCCTTGTCCTGCGCGCCCGGCGGAACCCAGAAGGCGGCTGCCGCGTCGGTGTACTCGCAGACGCCGTGGTGCACGTACTGCCGGGTGAAGATCGTGCTGAAGTACCGGCCCAGCCTCGCCTCGCGCGCGGCCCCGTCGGGGAAGAACCAGCGCATCATCGGGTCGTCGTCGAACGCGAGGGCCAGGGTGTGGCCGATCCGTGACGCGTCGTCAATCGTCGCCGTTTTCGGCGTGTTTGTTATCGACATACGGGTCATTCTGCACCCGATGATCTTCAGCGCCGGAGCCAGGGTCGGGTTCGCGGCCGGGGCCGGGGCCGGGGCTGCCGGATTCAGCGGTTGCGGGTCAGGGCCGCCGGGGCTCCGGCCGACTGGGCGCCTTCCGATGCGAGCGCCAGCCGGTCGGCGGACTCCAGCGTCAGCACGTAGAGGTTGCCCCGGGGGCAGTCGAACGAGGCCGCCCGGTCGGTCGGATGGCTGGTCACCGCCGCGAAGACCGCGGTGTTCCCCTTGATCTGCTGGAGTTTGAGGGCCTCCGTGCAGCCCAGATCGCGCCCGGAGGAGATCTCCTTGACGTCACTGACCTGTTTGCCGACGATCTCGCCCGCGGCCCCGGCGTTCAGCGTGACCGTGACCGCGAACTCACCCGTCCTCGCCCGGGTGATCCCGTCGGCGTTCGGGGTCCCGGGGCCGATGCCGGACCACGTCCCGACCCACGACTCCGGCAGGGACCCGGCCGTCGACGCTGCGGAGGACGAGGGCGTGGAGGGCGACGTGAACGGCGACGTGGACGGCGCATGCGAGGCGGCGGAAGATCCGCCTCCGCGGCCGTCATCGCCGTTCGCCCACACGATCGCGAGCGTGACGGCCGCCGCGAGCGCGGCGGCGCCGGCGGCCGCGCCGATGAACAGGCGCCGCCGGGGACCCCACCCGGAGCCGCCCGCCGAAGGCGCCGGGGCGTACGGCGGCGGGAGAACCGGCGCGGCGCCGGTCCCCGCCGGGGCTCCCGCCGGTGCTGCCGCCGGGGCTCCGGCCGGCGGGGCTCCGGCCGGCGGGGCTCCGGCCGGCGGCTGCGACGCGGTCAGCAGGCGCCGGAGTTCGGCCTCCCGGCGGCCGGCCTCCGCGACCAGGGCCGGCGGCACCGCCGCACCCCAGTCCCCCTCCTCCGCCGCGCCGAGCCGTGCCCGTACGTCCTCGGCCGTCGGCCGCGCGGCCGGGTCCTTGGCCAGGCATTCCCGTACCAGCGCGAGGAGCGGCTGCGGCACACCGTCCAGCACGGGCTCGTCGTGCACGATCCGGTAGAGGAGCGCGGGCAGCGACAGCTCCTCGCCGCCCGTCAGGAAGGGACTGCGGCCCGTCGCCGCGTGTACGAGGACCGCGGCCAGCGAGAACACGTCGGCCGGCGACTGCGCCACGGCGCCGATCGCCTGCTCCGGCGCGAGGAAGCCGGGCGTGCCGATGACCGCGCCCGTCTGCGTATGGCGGGCGTCGCGTACGGCGCGGGCGATGCCGAAGTCGATGAGGAAGGGCCGCTCCGGACCGAGCAGCACGTTCGCCGGCTTGATGTCCCGGTGCACGACGCCCGCCGCCCGTACGGCCACGAGCGCGGCCGACAGCTCCCGGGCCAGGCACCACAGGGCCGGTTCCGGCAGGGGCCCGTGCCGGTGCACCCAGTCGCCGAGCGACGGCGCGGCGATGTACTCCGTCGCCAGCCACTGCGGCAGCACCCCCGGCGGGCTGAAGTCGACCACCGAGACCGTCCACGGGCTGCGTACGCGGTCGTTGGTGCGTATCTCCCGGGCGAACCGTTCGGCGAAGTCCGGCTCCAGGCTCAGCTCCCGGTGCACGGTCTTGAGGGCCAGCGGCCGGCCGGACGGCGTCCGGGCCAGGAACACCTCGCCCATTCCGCCCTCGCCGAGCCGCGCCAGCAGGCGGTACCCGCCGATCTCCGGCAGGTCACCAGGCCGCAAAGACTCCACGGACTCCCCCGTCCCCCACGAACGTTGTGCCGGTCCGTGGCGAACGGACCGTCCGGTGGGTCAACTTATCGGACGGGTCCGCACCGCGAGCGGTGCCCGGTCGGCCCGGCGGCCGCCGGACACCGCTCGCGGGATCAGGAGATGGTGATGAACTTCGCGATGCTCGGGACGCCTTGGGCGTCGAGGGCGAACAGCATGTAGGTGCCCGGCAGGACCACGCCGGTGTCCGCCGGTACGGACACCGTGTACGCGCCGGTTCCCGTGGCCGTGGAGACGAGGGGGACCCGCCGCTGGTCGTTGTCCGTGGAGTGGGTCGCGGCCGCGGCCCGCATCAGGACGAAGGACGCCACCGGGGCCTGGGTGCTCACCGTCAGCGACGTGCCCGGGGCCGCCCTGGAGGGCACGCCCCCGGTGATGGCGGGACGCGGCTTCGGCGATCCGTCCGCGTTGAGCAGGTACGGCGGTGTGAAGACGGCTCCGTCGGCGTGGTTGGTCGCGCAGTCACCGCACAGGCCGCCTCCGCCCGAGAAGATCCGCCCGTCCGGCAGCAGGTTGGCCACGCTGTGGTAGTTGCGCGGGATGGCCATGGTGGCGAGCGGGGTGAAGCGGCCGGTCGCCGGGTCCCACAGCTCGGGCGCCAGCACCGACGTCGCATCGCTGAAGGGCACCGGATAGGCCTGTCCGCCGAAGACGGCCACCTTGCCGTCGGGCAGGACGACGCTGTTGCCGAAGGCGCGGGCGTGCTCCATGTCCCCGGTACGGGCGGCCCGCACCTCCTGGCCCCCCGAGACGCTGACAGTGTAGGCGCGCCGGGTGGCCGGGGCCTTCTCGTAGGCGGGCGAGCCGCCGAGGGTGAGCAGCTTCCCGATGTCGTACGCGACGGCGTTGCCGGTCATGGCGTCCTGGCTGTCGGCCCGGGTCCCGGCGGCCGTGATGCTGCCCTGGCCGCTGGTGGAGATCCAGTTCATCTGCCTGCTCGGGCCCAGCTGGAGGACCTTGCCGCCCGAAGTGGCGTACAGCCACATGTGGTTGTCGGCCCGGTAGGGTCCGGCCGGGTCTGCGGTCAGCGCCGGGACGGCCGAGACCCCGGGGAGCTTTCGCCACGTACGGGTGTCCGGCGACCAGGCCTCACCGGCCTTGTCGGTGCCCGCCGTTCCGCTCCACGATCCGCCCAGGACGAAGGCCTCGCCGGTGGAGAGCAGGGTCATGGCCTGGTAGCCGCGGGCGATGTTCATGCTGGCGGTGGCGGACCAGTCGTCGGTGGCCGGGTCGTAGATGCTCGCCTTTTCGGCGTTGCTCCCGCCGGTGACGAGCACGCGGCCGTCGGCCAGCATCGCTATGCCGGGGCAGAACATGTCGTGGCCGGTGTTGTCGATGCGGCGCTGAGTGACCTTGCCGGTCTTCAGGTCCAGGATCGCGGTCTGGGTGTAGCCGTTGCTGCCGCCGAAGCGGTCGACCGCGTACGCGGACCAGGCGAGCAGTTTGTCGCCGGGCAGGGCGGCGGTCGCTACGGGCACCAGGGGGAAGCCGGTGATCCGGTCCCAGGAACCGTGGACGGCCGGGCTGGCGGGCCCGCTGAGGCGTATCTCCCCGGCCGAGGTCCACGGGCCGCGGGCGCCCGCCTCGGTGGTCACGGTCAGCCGTACGTAGCGCGCGGTCTCGGTGCGGAGGAAGGTGGCGGTCTTGACGGTGTCGTCGTCGCGCCAGGTGCCGGCGGCGACCGGCGCGCCGAAGGCCGTGCCGTCGGTGCTGGTGGTGATCGTGTAGGCGCCGGCCCGGCCGTTGGCCCAGTCCAGGCGGGGGTGGTAGACGAGGGCGGAGACCGCCGCCGTGCGGTGCATGTCGATGGTGATGCTGTGCGGCAGGGAGGCGGGAGTGGCCGACCACTTGCTGTGCCAGAGGGTGTTGGCGTTGCCGTCGAGCACGTTGGCCGCGCGGCCGTCCTCGCCGCTGGTCTCCTCGTCACTGGCCGTGGCCGTCCAGCCGGTCCGGGGGAGGTCGACGGTGGCGGCGGGCGTGCCGGGGTCGCCGAGCAGGTTGATCTCGGCGGCGGAGGTCCAGGGGCCGCGGCCGCCGGCCTCGGTGACCGCGGTCAGCCGTACGAACCGGGCCCCTTGCGGGGCGAACCCGAGCGTCTTGGCGCTGCCGTCGTCCGCGAGCGTGCCCGTGGCGACGGGGCTCGCCGCCGCCCAGTCCCGTCCGTCCGTGCTGACGCTGATGCCGTACTCGCCGATGCGGCCGTTGGCTCCGTCGGCGCGGGGGAGGTACACGAGCGCCGAGACGACGGCGGTGCGGTGCATGTCGATGGTGATGGCGTGGGGCAGCGGGGCGGGCGTGCCGGACCACTTGCTGTGCCAGAGGGTGGCGGTGTTGCCGTCGAGTACGTTGGCCGCGCGGCCGTTCTCGCCGCTGGTCTCCTCGTCACCGGCCGTGGCCGTCCAGCCGGTCCGGTCGAGCACCGGAGCCGTGGGTTCCATGGCATTGGCGGGTGCGATGCCGTGGTGGGGTGACTGCTGCGCGGTCTGCTGGTCGAACGGAACGGGCGCGGGTCGTGGCCCGGGCACCCGCCCGGCCGCCGCCGGACCGCCGACCCCGAGCCATGGCATCAGACCGATCAGCAGCGAGCCGAGGCCGAAGGCGATGAGCAGATGGGAGCGGCGTAACGCGCGGGGAAAGGCGAGGAAGCGTCGCCTGTGCTGCAATCTGACCTCCTGGGGTGAACTGGCGCATACCCCACAGAACATAGGCCAGTGCGGTATTAACTCGCCTGAAGGCAGCGAGAGTTGGCGAGAAGCCGCATACGCGGGCGCCAGGTGCTGACATTCATCACTTTCTCCGCCGCCGACACCGTTCGATGCTGGGTGGTGAAAGCGGTGGAGCAACGGGTTGGAGGGTGTCCGTGACGGCGATGGAGCGGGCGGCGGGGGACGTGACGCTGCGGCCGGGCTGGGCCGGGATCGCTCGCGTGTGGGGCGGTGCGCTGTGGGCGGTGCTGCTACGGCGCCGGCCGGCGCCCGGGCTGCGGCACTCGGCCGAGCTGCGCCAACTGGTGCTGGTCCTGGCGGTGATCGAGGCCGTCACGGCCGTCCTGCTCTCCTCGATGCTGCCGCCCGTCGTCCGACCGTTGCACGCCGTGCTGGAACTGCTGCTGGTGCTGGCCGGGTTGGGCCTGGTGGCCGCGGTGGTTCGGCATCCGCACACGGTGGAGGCGGAGCGGGTCGTCCTGCGGACCGGGTTCCTGGGGGACGTGACGCTGCCGCGCTCGTCGGTCCGGTCCGTGGCGCCGGTGGTGCGCACCGCTGCGGGCCGGGGCCCGCGGGCCGTGCCGGGTGAGGCGGGGGCGGTGGCGTGTTCGGTGGGCGGCTCGCTGAACGTGGCCCTGCACCTGGACCCGCCGGTCCGCCTCGACCTGGGTGCGGCCGGGGTCGTGGACGCCACGACGGTCTACGCCTCGGCCGACTCCTGGCCCGGCTTCGCGTCGGCCCTGCGCGCCGCCCCGTAAGGCTGGGGGTGTCCGCACGGGTTCGCCGGCCGATGCGCGTGAGCCTGCCGTCGGACCGTCTGGCGCAGGATCAGATGTCGCCTCGGACGAGGGCGTGCAGGTGCTCGTCGTGCCATCCGTCCGCGTGCAGCAGCGCGCTGCGCATGGTGCCTTCGAGGGAGTATCCGGCCTTGTCGGCCACACGGCAGGATGCCGGGTTGGCCACCGAATGGCACAGGCGCAGGCGATGCAGGCCGAGGTCCTCCAGGGCCCACTTGCTGAGGCGCTTCGTGGCCTCGACCACCACACCACCGCCGCGCGAGGCGGGGAGGATCCAGTAGAGGATCTCGGCGCTGCCGCCGGTGAGGTCGATGTCGCCCCATCCGATCAGCCCCACCGCCGCGTGACCCGGTCGCGCGATGGCCCAGATCGCGCTCACCTCGGCCCGCCAGCGCTCGTGCATGCGTTCTATCCTCTGGCGCGCGTCCTCGGGCGTCTGCACCAGCAGCCGGTTCCACTGGCGGATTCCGGGATCCTGGCCCGCGGTCACCAGGACCTCGGCGTCGGAGAGACGCCAGGGACGCAGCTCCAGGCCGCCGGGAAGGCCGAGCACCGGCTGCTCCATGGCGGCCATCCGGCCTGCGGAAACGACGGCTGGTACGGGTGAGTTGGAGATCATCGCGGCATCTTGCCACAGCCTTCGGCGACGCGTCCGGCAAGCCCGTCGTGCGGGGCGCTCCGGCTCTCGGCAGATTTTTTCAAAGAGACACCCATCCAGGGGCGCCGGCGCTCCGAAGTAGCAGCGAGACCCTCTCCGGGAGCTCGCTTCACCCCCGTACGATCTGCGGTTCCCTCTCCCGGGAACCGCGGAACAGGAGCGAATGTGATAGCCAAGCGCACTGGTCGCCTCGTGGTGCTCGCCGCCGGGCCCGCCGCCGTTTTCCTGACCCTCGGGCTCTCCTGCCCGGCTCTCGCCGCGGAGGGCGGGAAGGCGTACCAGATCGACCTCGCGCAGCTCAACGACTCCGGATCCCGGGGTACCGCCATGCTGAGCCTCAAGGGCAACCAGCTGACCGTGCAGATCCAGTCCGAGGGCATGGTGCCCGGCCAGCCCTCGGCCCAGCACCTGCACGGCTCGACCAAGGGACACGACTTCATGTGCCCGGACGCCAGTGACGACACCGACCGCGACGGGGTCCTCAGCAACACCGAGGCCACCGTCGACTACGGCGACATCAACATCTCGCTCACCACCTCCGGGGACACCAAGCCGGCCAGTGGTCTCGCCGTGGACCGGATGCCCGTCGCCGACAAGCAGGGCAAGGTCTCGTACAAGCGGACGATCACGGTCGCGCAGGACGTGGTCGACCACATCAAGGACCTGCACATCGTGCAGCACGGCATCGACCGCAACCACAACGGCACGTACGACTTCCAAGGGGCCGGCAAGAGCGAACTCGACCCGAAGCTGCCCCAGGAGGCGACGGCTCCGACCAACTGCGGCATGGTCATGGGCGCGTCGGTGGGCTCCCTTCCGGTCGGCGGCATCGAGACGGGCGGCGGTGTCGATGCGGGCGGCGGCGCGCCGGAGACCGCGACGATGCCGGCCGGGGCCGCCCTCGCCGTCTCCGCGGCGGCGGCCGGAGTGGTGTTCCTCGCACGGCGACGCGCCGCGTCGGCCCGGGTCGTTGCGGAGACCAAGGGTGCCGCCGCATGAATGTCGGACGGACCTCCGCACGAACGGCACGCCGCGCCCTGGCCGCCGCCGCCCTGACCCTCGCCACGCTCGTTCTCGCGGGGTGCGCGGGTCAGGAACCCGCGGCGCCCCCCGCCCCGGCGCAGGGCGCCGCGGGAAGCGCTCCCGCCCCGGCCGCATCCGCGAGCGGCCAACAGGCTTCGCCGAAGGCAGGGGCGCAGGCACAGCCCGCCCTGGCCCGGTCGGAACCGCAGAAGATCGACATCCCGTCTCTCGGCCTGTCCAGCACCCTGGAGACGCTGCGCCAGAACACCGACGGCACGATGCAGACCCCGAAGAACCCCGGCCTCGCGGGCTGGTACGAGCCGGGCCCCACACCCGGTTCCCAGGGCCCGGCCGTGATCGCCGGCCATGTGACGTGGAACGGAGCGGCAGCCGTGTTCGAGAAGCTGAAGACGATGAAGGCCGGTGACACCATCAAGGTGGCCCGGCGCGACAACAAGACGGCCACGTTCACGGTGGAACGCGTCGCCGAGTACCCGAAGGCCGATTTCCCCACCCTCGAGGTCTACAAGAACCTCGACTACGCCGGCCTCCGCCTGGTCACCTGCGGCGGCGACTTCGACCCGAAGAAGCACTACTACGACAGCAACGTGGTCGTCTTCGCCCGCATGACGAGCAACACGTAGGCACCACGTAGGCAGCACGTGGCCACCAGGTGCAAGCACACGCCGCGAAGGACGGCACGCCCCGTGTCGTCCCGATCGGCTTCCTCCGGCCGAGCCGGACGTCGGCGCTCTGCCCGCCGCACCGCTCAGACGACGGGCTCGCCGATGCCCAGCAGGTTGCCCTCGCTGTCACGGAACCAGGCGCCGCGTTCACCCCGCGCTCCCTTGCTCGGGTAGTTCCCCTCGATCTCGGCGATCCCGCCCTTCGTACGGATCCCGGGAACGTCGCCGCGCCCGGTCCAGGTCCTGGGCCGGAAGGCGGGTCGCCACGTGTGCGCGGGCCAGGGTGTTCCTGTCGTCAGCGTGCATGCCTCCACTGTGCCGCGAGCCGCGGACGGCCGCGCCCCTCCCCCGCACCGCCACCCCCGAATGGCCGCGCGGGCCGCGCTCGCGCACCCTGGAAGGGTGAAGACCGAAGGGCCCGCCACGGCCCGCGGCGCTGTCTCGGGATTCCTGGAGAACCCCGTCATCGGCATGGCGCCGTGGATCATCTTCTCGCTCGTGGTCGGGCCGGGCAGGTTCGAGATCGCGGTCGTACTGGCCCTGGCGACGACGATCGTGCTGGTCGCGGCCGGGCGGATCATCAACCGGGGCAGCTCCTGGAAGCTGCTGGAACTGGCCGACCTGGCCTTCTTCACGATCCTCGCCGTCATCGGCCTCCTGGCGAGCGACGGCACCCGCCGATGGCTGGAGACGTACGCCGGCGAGGTGTCCAACATCGCCCTCGCCCTGATCGCCTTCGGCTCCATGGCGATCCGCATGCCGTTCACCCTCCAGTACGCGCGGGAGCAGGTCGATCCGGAGTACTGGGACAAGCCCGCGTTCCTGCGGACCAACTACCTCATCACCGGGGCGTGGGGGCTGGCGTTCCTGGTGGCCGCCATCGCGGGGGCGTACGGGGACCTGGTGCTGCACAACCCGAACAACATCTGGACCGGATGGATCATCCAGATCCTGGCCATCGTGGCGGCCCTGCGCTTCACCGCCTGGTACCCGGACGTCGCGCGCGCCCGGGCCCGGCGCGAGGCCGGCCAGCCCGGCCCGGAGCCGCCGCACCTCGCCGGGATGTTCGTGCCCCTGGCCGGACTGCTGGTGCCGATCGGGATCGCCGTCCTGATCTTCGACAGCAATGTGTGGTGGCTGGGCGTGGCGCTGATCGTCGGTGGAGGCATGCTCACGAAGCGCTTGACCGCGCACCCGTGATCCCGGGACGGCGGGGGCGGGGCCGCTGGTGATTGTGGCCCCGACCCGGACGTGCAGCAGAATCACGCTTGCAGACCGGAAGTTGTGGGAGTGGGAGTCACGCATGCGTGTGTTGTTGATGGCGTACGGGTCGCGCGGCGACGTCGAGCCGATGGTGGGGCTCGCGGCGCAATTGCGGGCGCGCGGCACGGAGGTGCGGATGTGCGCGCCGCCGGACTTCGCGGAGCTGCTCGACCGAGCAGGCATACCGCTGGCACCGATTGGCGCGCCGGTCCGCCCCGTCGTGACGGGAGCGGTGACCGGGACGGCGCCGATGCCCGCTCAGGGCCTGCCCCAGCGCGCGGCCGCGATGGTCGCCACGACGTACGAGGCTGTCGCGGCGGCGGCCGGGGGATGTGACGCGATCGTGGCGACCGGCCTGTTCCCGGCCGCGGCCGGGGCGCGTTCGGTGGCCGAGGGGCTGGGCATCCCCTACGCGTTCGTGGCCTACTTCCCGACCTACCTGCCGTCGCCGCACCACCGGCCGTTCGAGCGCCCGGGCCGCCCCTTCCCTCCGGACGTGACCGACAACCGGGCGCTGTGGGACCTCGACGTCGAGAACATGAACGTGCTGTTCGGAACCGGGCTCAACGCCCACCGGGAGTCGGTCGGCCTGCCGCCCGTGGACGACTTCCGCCGCTACGTGCTCACCGACCGGCCGTTGCTTGCTTCGGACCCGGTCCTGAGCCCGTGGCCGCGGCCGGCGGAGCTCGACGTGGTGCAGACGGGCGCGTGGTTCCGGCCGGACGAGGGCACGCTCCCGGCCGAGTTGGAGGCGTTCCTGGACGCCGGCACACCGCCGGTGTACGTGGGCTTCGGCAGCATTCCGATGCGCGACGCCGAGGACGTCGCCCGGGCGGCCATCGAGGCGGTCCGCGCGCAGGACCGCCGCGTGCTCGTCTCCGGCGGCTGGGCCGACCTGTCGCTGATCGACGACCGGGACGACTGCTTCTCCGTCGGCGAGGTCAACCACCACGCGCTGTTCCCCCGGGTGGCCGCCGTCGTGCACCACGGCGGCGCGGGCACGACGACGACCGCCGCCCGGGCCGGCGCGCCGCAGGTGGTGGTGGCCCAGATGGCGGACCAGCCGTACTGGGCGGGCCGCGTGGCCGACCTGGGCATCGGCGCGGCGCACGACGGTCCGACTCCGGTCTTCGAATCCCTGTCGACCGCGCTCAAGACCGCCCTGGCTCCCGAGACCCGCGCCCGGGCCGGCGCCCTGGCCGGCGAGATCCGCACCGACGGGGCAGCGGTCGCCGCCCGGTTGCTGCTGGACTGGGCAGGCGGCGGGGACAGGGCCGGCGCGCCCGTGTCATGAGACGGGGGCCGGTCCGGGCGCGGGTACGAGTACGGGTGCCTCAGAGGTAGGCGATCAGCGCGTACCGCTCGTCGGTGACCGGTCCGCCCCACAACTCGGGGTCGTCGCCGAGCGGTTCGACGTGCACGCGGGCTGCGAGGGGACGGACGGCGGCGGCGAGGTCCGCGGCGGTGACTCCGCCGTCCCAGGGCAGTGACGCGGCTCCGGCGACGTACGGCGCGCCGCCCTGTCCCGCCACCCGCCACCGGCCCTCGACCAGCACCAGCCGGCCACCGGGCCGCAGCCGGGCGACCCATGCGCGCAGCGAGGCCCGGGGGTCGGGCAGGGTCCACAGCAGGTGGCGGGAGAGTACGACGTCGTACCGCTCCCGCCCGGTCGGCGGGGCGCCGGCGTCGCCGACCAGGAACCGGGCCTCGAGCCCTGCGGCCGCGAGCTTGGCCTCGGCCCGTTCCACCATCCGCGGCGCCAGGTCCACGCCGGTGACGCGGTGCCCGGCCTCGGCGAGCAGCAGTGCCAGGGATCCGGTGCCGCAGCCGACATCGAGGACGTCGGCCGGCGCCCGGGGCACCCAGGAGGACAGGAGCCGGGCCCACCCCGCACGGGTGTGTTCCCGGCGCAGGCCGTGGTCCGGTTCCTCGTCGAACGTGGCAGCGGCGGAGTTCCAGTAGGCGGCGATGGCGGAGGTGCGATCGGGCGCGGGATCAGGTGTGGCGTCGGGTGTGGTGTCAGGTGTGGTGTCAGGTGTGGTGTCAGGTGTGGTGTCAGGCACGGCGCTCATCATGCCCCCGCACGCGGGGCGGGGGGGCGGAAGATGACTGGATCGCCGGGGTGCGGTACGAAGTCCCTCGTGAACGATCAGATCCAGCCCCCGTCCGCCGCCGCGACCGTCCGCGTGTTCATCGCCCTCGCCCCGCCCGACGACGCCAAGGAGGAGCTGGCACGGGAACTGCGGCCCTCCTACCGCGCCTACCCGGGCATGCGGTGGAACCGCATCGAGGACTGGCACATCACGCTGGCCTTCCTCGGCGAACTCCCCGTCGCCACGGTCCCGCTCCTGCAACCGCCGCTCGCCGCCCTCGCGGCAGCGCAGCGACCCCTGGAACTGGCTCTGCGCGGCAGCGGGCACTTCGACCAGCGGGTCCTCTGGAGCGGGATCGACGGCGAGATCGAAGGGCTGCACCGGCTCACCTCGCAGGTCCGCACCGTCGTGAAGGAGTGCGGAATCGCCTTCGAAGACCGGCCGCTGCGGCCGCACTTGACGCTGGCCCGCTCCCGACGCAGCGATCCGTCCAGCACCTTGGAAGTCGCGGCCACGCTCACCGCGTTCGCCGGCCGCACGTGGCCGGCCGAACGCCTGCACCTGGTCGGCAGCAACATAGGCCGCGGCCCCGGCCCGATCCACTACCGCGACATCCGGTCCTGGGAATTCACCGGCCGGTCCACTCCCCCGCCCGCCAATCCGGAAAATCACTCATGCGTATAAGCTCGGACGATTTTACTCAACCGAGATCTTTGAAGGCGTGTCCGATGACGGCAACTTCGCGCCGATCGGACAAAACTGGTCCGCCATCGAGAGCCAATGCGCAATGTCACCGACGCAGAACCTCAACGGGGGCTGTTTCAGCAACACAATGCGGAGGTATCACGATTGAGCTACACCAGCACGGACAACCGAAAACGCTTCACCGACCAGTTGACGACCCGCCGTATCGCCACAGTGCTCACGTTCTCCGTCATAATCTCCCTGGCCAGCTTCACCGGCCCCGCCGCCGAGGCCCAGGCGGCCTCACCCTACGGCGCCAAGGCCGTCGCGATCGCCGCGTCCAAGCGGGGTGCGCCCTATGTGTACGGAGCGACGGGGCCGAGGGAATTCGATTGCTCGGGCCTCACGCTCTACGCCTTCCGAAAGGCCGGCCGGGTGCTTCCCCGCACCGCCGACGAGCAGTACGAACACACTCGCCACATCGGCCGTGTTCAGCGCGTACCGGGCGATCTCGTATTCTTCCCCGCAGGCGCGACCATAGGACACGTGGGAATCTACGCCGGCCACGACAAGATCTGGCACGCCCCACGGCCGGGCACGCGCGTACGGCTCGAACGCATCTGGAGCGGAAACGTCCGTTACACGCGCGCCACCTGAGCGGCGGCGACTGGTCCCAGGGCGCTCCCAAACGCGCGAGACAGTGCCACACCCTCTTGATCGCCTGCGGATCGTGGTCACCCGCCCGGGCGGCAACTCCGAGTATGCGGCGATCAAGGACGCCGTCGACCGCGATCCGGGTGCCCAGTTCGACCAGGACTGGTACCGGGAGACCTTCGAGCTCAAGTGCGCCGGTCTGTCCCGGGAACAGCTGTCCGCGAGGGCCGTGCCGCCGTCGGCGTATCACCCCGCCGCGACGTCGCTGGACGACGCGGGGACCCGCAAGACCACCGGCGAGCCGATCTCACTGCGCCGCATCGTGGTGGACATGATCGCGGAGTACGCCCGGCACAGCGGGCATGCCGATCTGCTGCGCGCATGCATCGACGGCGCCACGGGGCGGTGACCTGGCCGGCCGAGGGCGTCGAACACGGCCGCGGGGTCGAGGTGGGCGCGCCGGCCACCGCTCGGGCTACCGGGCGAACCGTTCTCGGAGGGCCGCCAGGCCCGTCGCGTACGTGCCGTCGCCGAAGAGCTGCTCGACCTGGGCGACGGCGCCGTCGGACGCCGCCTCGTACGTGCCCTGCCAGCGGACCTCCGCACCCTCCTCGTGCGGGTGGACGGAGAGCGTCGCCTCGTAGCCGCTGATGGGGAAGGCGGGGGCGTCGACGGAGTAGCGGTAGGCGTGCGCGGCCGGGTCCTTGGCGAGGAGGCGTTCACGGAGGACGACCTCGCCCTCGTACGTGAAGGCCCGTACCGCGCCGGGCGTTTCGGGGTCGGCGCCGTTCTCGATGGTGGAGGGCAGGAGGTGCGGGTGCCAGTCGGGGAAGGCTCCGAAGTCTCCGATGACCTGCCAGACCTCGGCGGGGGCGGCCGCCACGACGACCGTGCGCAGCAGCGTACGGGTCACCATGCCCCGTCACCGCGCAGCGTGGCGTCGGCTCCGCCGTCGATGAAGACGATCTGTCCGGTGACGTGCGTGTTCTCGGGCGAGGTCAGGAAGTCGAGGAGCGGGGCGACCTGTCCGGCGGCCGCGTGGCCGTGCAGGGGCATGGGGATGGCCGAGTCGAATACCTCGCGTATGCCGGGGGCCGCGAGCAGGGGCAATGTCATGGGGGTGAGGACCGTGCCGGGGGCGATGGCGTTGAGCGGGATGCCGGCGCCCGCCCAGGGCGCGGTGGCGGCGGTGCGGCGGACCCAGCGGGCGAGGGCGTTCTTGGACGAGCCGTAGATGACGTGGCCTTCGCCGCGTTGCACGGCGGCTTTCGCGGCGGCGGTCGCGGCGGCCTCGTCGCCGGCGAGGGCCGCGTCGGCGATGGCCGGGTCGTGGGGGTGGATCGCGGTGACCGACGAGATGACGACGGCGCGCGGGTCGCTGCCGGCGGCGAGCAGGGGGCGCAGCCCCTCCAGGGTGGCGACCGCGCCGAAGTAGTTGACCTTGACGGTCAGCGGGTCGAAGAGCTGGACGCCGGCAGAGACGATCACGGCGTCGAGGCGGCCGTCGGTCAGCTCCCGGGCCCCGTCCACGAGCCGCGTACGCCCCTCGGGCGTGGACAGGTCCGCGTCGATGTCCGAGCCGGCGAGGTCGGCGCCGAGCACGGTGTGGCCCTGGGCGCGGAGGCGGGCGGCGGTCGCCTCGCCGATGCCGGAGGCGGCTCCGGTGACGAGGTAAGTGCGGGGCCGGGCAGGGGACATGGGCACGCTCCTTGACTCGTGTCGCTCGTCGGAGATCCGCGATCCGCGATCCGGCGACGCGCGAGGGTTTGATCAACATACATTTATTGGCACGACGCGCCAAGTAGCGGGTTCGTGCCGCAAAGAGTGCCGCAGTTGGCTCCCGGTCCCCGGCCGGGCAGCATGGGCCCCTACGAAACGGACGCCCGTGACCAGGGATGCGGAGGGGGACATCGGGATGGCGGCAGAACGGGGCCGGCCGCCCCTGACCGAGCGGCGGCGGCAGGAGACCCGCGTCGAGATCGCGGAGAGCGCGGCGGCGCTCTTCGCCGAGCGCGGGTACGAGGCGACGACGGTCGAGGACATCACCGCGGCGGCCGGCGTGTCGCTGCGCACCTTCTACCGCTACTGCTCCTCGAAGGAGGACGCGCTCACCCCCCTCGTCACGTCCGGCGTCGGACAGCTCGTCGACGCCCTGGCGGCCCAGCCGGCGGACGAACCGCTGATCGCCGCCGTGGAGCGGGTGTTCACGACGCCGATGTCCGAGCGGCGCCTCGCGGACGCGGAGGCCGGCCGCGCCCTCCTCCGCCTCATGGGCGGTGTCCCGGCGCTCCGGTCGCGCTGGCTGGCGGCCGTACAGGAGATGCGGGCCCGGCTGCTGCCGGTGCTCGCCGCCCGGACGGGCCGGCCCGCCGACGGCTTGGAGGTACGGCTGCTGGCGGGCGCGGTGCTCGACGCTTTCACCGCGGCCGTGGAGCACTGGGCCGCCCGGGACGAACCCGAGGACCTCCTCGTCCTCACCCGCCGGGCGCTCACGTTCCTGCGGCTCGACGAGCTGTAGCGGTCCGGCCGCGTCCGCGTCCGGGGCCGGTCAGGAGTCGCGGGAGGCGGCCGTGCGGCGGGTGTCTTCCAGGTGGAAGCCGATGGACCGGGCGAGGGACACCGCGTCCCGGGGGTCGTCGGCCCGACAGGTGATGCGGCGGATGAGGGTCACCCCGTCGAGCGCGACGCCTTCGCGGGCCAGGACGAACACCATGGCGAGGAAAGCGGCCCGGGCATTGCCGTCGTCGAACGGGTGGAAGAAGCAGACGTCGAGGTAGGCGCGCGCGGCCCGCGCGGGGAGCGTGAGGGACGGCCCGGGCCCTCCGCCCGTCTTCGCGCTCTCGGCAAGGCAGGCATCGAGGCGGGCGCGGGTGTTCGGGCCGATGCCGTAGCGTTCCCGGCCGCCCTTCGCGAAGGCCGGCAGGCTGCGGAACCGCGGCGGCAGCGGCGTGCCGAGGACATGCTGTTGCCACCCGCGGAGCAGATCGAAATCGAGCGGGGCGCCCCGACTCCACGCATTCATCGCCGGGTTCGCGAAGGGCAGGTCGGGGCGGCGCGGCACGCGCAGGGCCGGTCCGAGCGAGCGGACCACCCGCGCGGCCGTCGCGCTGTCGAAGGGATGACGGGCGGGGTCCACTTCGTCCCAGCTCAGGCCGCCGGGGGACAGATCGGAAATCACCCCGCCAGCTTCCGAGTCCACCGGGTGTCCGTTCAAGTGGATTTCGTTCGCGCGGCGGGGCCAGGCTCATGGTGTCACGGCAGTGCTCCGGCCGCCGCCGGGCAGTTCCGTACCGGCTCCGCCTCCGTGAGGGGGTAGCGGGCGCGGGCGTCGAGGAGCAGGGGGACCAAGGCGCGCAGGGGTTGGCGCAGGGGGACGAATGCGCCGCCGCCGGAGCGGGTGACCTGTACGCCGTGGAGGGCCAGACGGTCGGCGACCTCGGTGTACCGGGCGCGTGTGAGGCGGTAGCCGCAGGGAGGGTCGGTGAGGGTTTCGTCCTCGGTGGGGGGCTGGTCGTCCGCGCCGCCCAGGGCGATCGGACCCTGGTCGCGGTAGCCGGTCAGGCGGGCCGGTGCGGTCGTCGCCGCCAGTGCGCCCGCCCGCTGCGAGACGTACGCGAACAGCCCGCGCACGCCCGTGAGCTGGGAGTTCACCCGGCGTCGGCGGCCCAGGGCCGGGTCGGCCGCTTCCGCCGCGCCGGCCGGCTCGATGCGGCTTTCGATCAGCAGCGTGACGGCGTGTTTGATGCCCGCGGTGTTGCGCAGGATGCGCTCCTGGCCGTCGCCCGCGGTCTGCTCGGCGGGGGCGCCGGTGACGGGATCGGTCCGGATGCCGTAGGTGCCGGTGGAGTACCCGGCAGCGTGCGCCGCTTTCCGTACGAAGGCTGCGGACAGCGCACGGGCCTGCGCGTACACGCCGGGGTCGGTGTTGGGGTTGCGCGGCCAGAGGTCGAAGAGGTCCTTGTCGTACGTCCTGGGCGTCGCCCGGTACTCGTGCAGGTCGTAGACGAGGTCCGGACGCCGGTCGCGCAGCACGGCCGCGACGGCCCGCGCCTCGGGCGAAGTCAGCGCGAGGTGATCGCGGTTGACGTCGATGCCGGACGCGTTGACCCGGGTGCCGGCGGCCCGTCCGTCCGGGTTGGCGGTCGGGATGACCAGGACCGTGGCACGCTCCAGGAGGCGTCGGGTCTCGGGGTCGCGGGCGTACGCGAGGTCGCGGACGGTGGTCAGACAGGCCTCGCGTCCGGCCGGCTCGTCGCCGTGCTGGCCGCACACCAGCAGGACGGTGACGGCCGCGGGTGCGGGGCGGGTGCTGCTCACGCTCACGAGCCACAGCGGGCGGCCGCGCGTGCTGGTCCCCAGTCGCTGCCGCCGGAGCGCGGTCCGGTCGCCGCCCCGGTCAACGGCGTCGAGGAAGGCCCGCTCCTCGGACTCGGTGGTCCAGCGCGCCCCGTACGCGGCCTCGAACCCGGTACGGGGCACGCCGTCGGCCGCCCGGGCGGCGCCGGCCGTCGGGGGCACGGCGAGGAGGACCCCGGCGGTGACGCCCACGGCCCGGACGAGACGGTGGAACAGCATGGAAGGCTCCGGCGCGGTCGAAGGATGTCGAGGGATGACGACGTGACGACGATGACAACCGCCGCGCAGCCCGAAGGGCACGCGGCAGGACACGCCGATACCGCCGACGGCGCGACCCGCCGACCCTGCCCGCCACCGGGGCTGAGGGGGCCCGGCGCCCTACTGTGGACGGTGCGGTCGACCAACCTGCGGTGAGCACGAGGAGCGAGGCGTGTCCGGAGCAGAAGCCGAGGTGGCGGTACTGATCGTCGGGGGCGGGCCGGTCGGGCTCACCGCCCGGGCGCTGCTGGCGCGCTGGGGCGTGTCGACGCTGCTCGTCGAGAAGCACGCCGAGTTGTCGCCGTTCCCGCGGTCCCGGCTGGTCAACGTGCGCTCGATGGAGATCTTCCGCCAACTCGGGCTGGCCGACCGGGTCACGGCCGCCGCGTTCGCACCCGAGTACGGCCGCGTCCGCTTCCGCGACACCCTGTGCGACGAGGACTTCGCCACGGCCGCGATGGTCGGTATCGACGCGCCGGTGCCCGAAAGCCCCGTGATCGGCGTGCTCACCTCGCAGGACCGCCTGGAACCCACCCTCCTCGCCGCCGCCGACGGTGACGCACCCCTGCGGTTCGGGGTCGAGCTCATCGACCTGGCCGAGCGTCCCGACGGCGTCGTGGCCGTCCTCCTCGACCGCCGCAGCGGTGAGGAGACGCGCGTCCGCGCCCGCTACGTGATCGGCGCCGACGGCGCCAACTCCACCGTCCGGGAGCGCCTCGCCATCGCCACCACCGGCCCGGGCGCGATGGGCGACTTCACCACCGTGGTCTTCGACGCCGACCTGGGGCGGTGGAGCGCCCGTCAGCCCGCCGGGGTGTACTTCACCGCGCACGGATCGTTCGGACCGGTCCACCCCGAAGGGGGCTGGCTCTGGTTCGGGCCCACACCCGGGGACGGCGCCGACACCGACTGGTCCGGGCTCGTCACGCGGGCTCTCGGCGCCGGCTCCGGCTCCGGAGCAGGGGCCGGCGTACGGGCCGACGTACGGCGCGTGCAGCACTGGGTGATGAACGCCTTCGTCGCCGAACGCCTCCGCCACGGCCGGATCCTGCTGGCCGGCGACGCCGCGCACGCGATCCCCCCGATCGGCGGCCTGGGCATGAACACCGGCATCGCCGACGTGCACAACCTGTGCTGGAAGCTGGCGGGCGTCCTGCGCGGGTGGGCCGGGCCGGGCCTCCTGGACACGTACGCGACGGAACGGGAGCCCGTCGCCCATCGGACGCTGCGCCAGGCAGTGGCCAACGCCCAGCTCATGGTGCAGGTTCTGGAACGGCGCCGCGATCAGCTCCGGAGCGGCGCACCAGCGCAGGGTCGGAGCGAACTTCCCTGGTCAGAGCGGTACTTCGCCCAACTGGGCCTCGTACTCGGCACCGCCTACCGCTCCGCCGCCGTCCTCGACGGCGACGGCACCCGCCCCGCGCCGTCCGAGCGAGGCACGGACACGGATACCGGCACCGAAGCCGACACCGACTACGTCCCCACCCCGGAGCCCGGCCACCGCCTGCCGCACCTCTGGCTCGCGGACGGCCGGTCCACGCTCGACGCCTGCGGCGAGTGGTTCACGCTGCTCACCCCGGACCCCGCCCACTGGGAACGCCAGGCCGCCGCGCCGTGGCCGGTACGCATCGAGACGCTGCCCGCCGAGCACGCCGACCGCTGCGGCCTCGGCCCGCACGGAGCGCTGCTCATCCGCCCCGACGGCCACATCGGTGCCCGCTGGCGCGACCCCTCGCCGCGCGGCTCCACCCTGCGCCACACCGTCACCGCCATCACCGGCTCGACACCCTCCTGACCACCCCGTTCCCCGCCCGAAAGCCATGATCAGCGCGCCCGGCCGGACCGGTCCTTCTCCGCCACGGGCCGAGCCTTCAGCGAGAAAACTCTTGATGCCGCAGTAGAATGGCCGGTTGTTCGACGCCGGACCGGAACAACCCGGGCAGACCTGGGCTCCGCCGGCGACCCGGATGTCCCCCCGGGAGCGAGACGCGAGGGCCGATGGCAGCCACACCTGAGCGCGGTGACCTGACCCTGCTCGACGACGGCGACGTGCACGAGGAGTCCGGCAAGTCCGCCCGGTTCTCCGCGGGCCCCGCCGCCCCCACGCGCACCCTCGTCGACATCTTCGAGGCGTCCGTACGGGCGTACCCCGACGAGCCCGCCCTCGACGACGGCTCCGCCCAGCTGACCTACCGGGCGCTGGCCGTCGAGGTCGACCGCCGCCGGCGCGCCCTCGCTGCCGCCGGCGTGGGGCTCGGTGACCGGGTCGGCGTCCGCGTGCCGTCCGGGACCAATGAACTGTATGTGGCCATTCTCGCCGTGCTCGCCACGGGCGCCGCCTACGTCCCGGTCGATGCCGAGGACCCCGACGAGCGCGCGGAGCTGGTCTTCGGCGAGGCCGGCGTACGGGCCGTGCTGGGCGGCGGACAGCGCGTCGAGGTCACCGGCCTGCCGGACGTACCCGTGTCCGCCGCGCGCCCCGGACCCGAGCACGACGCGTGGATCATCTTCACCTCCGGCTCCACCGGCAAGCCCAAGGGCGTCGCCGTCAGCCACCGCAGCGCCGCCGCGTTCGTGGACGCCGAGGCCGCCCTGTTCCTCACCGAGGAGCCCATCGGACCCGGCGACCGGGTCATGGCCGGCCTGTCCGTCGCCTTCGACGCCTCCTGCGAGGAGATGTGGCTGGCCTGGCGCTACGGCGCCTGCCTGGTGCCCGTCCCCCGCTCCCAGGTCCGCAGCGGCGCCGACCTCGGCCCCTGGCTGGTGGAGCAGGAGATCACCGTGGTCTCCACCGTGCCGACGCTGGCCGCGCTCTGGGAGCCGGAGACCCTCGACGAGGTCCGGCTGCTGATCTTCGGCGGCGAGGCCTGCCCGCCCGAGCTGACCCAGCGCCTGGTCACCGAGGGCCGTGAGGTCTGGAACACGTACGGGCCCACCGAGGCCACCGTCGTCGCCTGCGCCTCGCTCCTGACCGGCGAGGAGCCGATCCGGATCGGCCTCCCGCTGAACGGCTGGGAGCTGGCCGTGGTCGACGAGTCCGGCGAGCCGGTGCCGATGGGCGGCAGCGGCCAGCTCGTGATCGGCGGCGTCGGCCTGGCCCGCTACCTCGACCCGGAGAAGGACGCCGAGAAGTACGCCCCGCTGGAGTCCCTCGGCTGGGAGCGCGCCTACCGCAGCGGCGACCTCGTCCGCGCGGAACCGGAAGGCCTGGTCTTCCTCGGCCGCGGCGACGAGCAGATCAAGCTCGGCGGCCGCCGGATCGAGCTGGGCGAGGTGGACGCGGCGCTCCAGGCCCTGCCCGGCGTCGCCGGCGCGGCCGCGGCCGTCCGTACGGCGCGCAGCGGCAACCAGCTGCTGGTCGGCTACCTGGTCGCCCAGGAGGGCTGGGACCACGCGGCGGCCGTCGAGCGGCTGCGCGCCGAGCTCCCCGCGGCCCTGGTACCGCTGCTCGCTCCCGTCGACGAGCTGCCGACCCGCACCTCCGGGAAGGTCGACCGCGACGCCCTGCCCTGGCCGCTGCCGGAGCTGGAGACCCCCGGACCCACCGAGCAGCTGTACGGCACCGAGGCCTGGCTCGCCGAGCAGTGGACCGAGACCCTCGGGGTCGCCGTCACCGGCGCCGCCGACGACTTCTTCGCGATCGGCGGCAACAGCCTCGCCGCCGCCCAGCTCACCACCCGCCTGCGCACCCGCTACCCGCGTGCGGCCGTCCTCGACATCTACCAGCAGCCCGTCCTGCGCAAGCTGGCCCGGCGGCTGGAGAAATCCGTACGGGACGACGAGGCGGCCCGGGTCGTCACGCCCGTTCCGCTGCGGTCCAAGGTGGTGCAGTCGCTCCTGCTGCTCCCGCTGTTCACCCTGGTGGGCCTGCGCTGGAGCGTGGCCCTGCTGGCGCTGGGCAACGCGCTGCACTGGTTCGGTGCCTATCCGTGGGCGCCGACCGCCTCCTGGTGGTGGGTCGTCCCCGGTGCGGCGATGCTCTTCAGCCCACCCGGCCGCCTCGCGATCGCGGCCGGCGGCGCGCGCCTGCTGCTGCGCGGTGTGAAGGCGGGGCGCCACCCGCGCGGCGGAAGCGTGCACCTGAGGCTGTGGACGGCCGAGCGGCTGGCCGAGTACGTGGGCGCGGCCTCGCTCACCGGTTCCTGGCTGGAGCGGTACGCGCGGGCCCTCGGCGCCAAGGTGGGCCCCGAGGTGGACCTGCACTCGCTGCCTCCGGTGACGGGCATGCTCAAGCTGGGCCGCGGCTGCGCCGTGGAGTCCGAGGTGGACCTCTGCGGGCACTGGCTGGACGGCGACCGGCTGGTGATCGGCCCGATCAAGGTCGGCGCGGGCGCGGTGGTCGGTACCCGCAGTCTGCTCTTCCCCGGTGCGCGGGTCGGCAAGCGGGCCGAGGTGGCCCCCGGCTCCGCCGTGGCCGGGACGGTCCCCACCGGGCAGCGCTGGGCCGGTGCGCCCGCCGTCAAGCTCGGCAAGGCCAAGCGCAACTGGCCCAGGGAGCGCCCGCAGCGCGGGCTCTTCTGGCGGGCCGCTTACGGGGCGGCCGGCATCGGCCTCAACGCGCTGCCGGTGCTCGCCACCGTGCCCGCCCTGCTCGTGGTGAGCCGGTTCGTGCCCTCCGGCGCCGCACTGGCCGAGGCCCTGCGCGGGGCCCTGATCGCCGTGGTGCCCGGGGCGCTCGCGTACGGGTTCACGTACGCGGCCCTGCTGCTGGTCTCCGTACGCCTGCTCAGCCTGGGCCTGCGCACCGGAACCCATCCGACGCACAGCCGGATCGGCTGGCAGGCCTGGACGGTCACCCAGCTGATGGACCTGGCGCGGGAGACGCTCTTCCCGCTGTACGCCGGTCTGATCACCCCGGTGTGGCTGCGGCTGCTCGGCATGAAGATCGGCCGGGGCGCGGAGGTCTCCACCGTGCTCGCGCTGCCGAGCCTGACCACCGTCGGCGAGGGCGCGTTCCTCGCCGACGACACCCTGACCGCCCCCTACGAGCTGGGCGGCGGCTGGATGCACATCGGGCAGTCCGAGATCGGCCGCCGGGCGTTCCTCGGCAACTCCGGCATGACCGCGCCCGGCCGCAGCGTGCCGGACGGCGGGCTGGTCGGCGTCCTGTCGGCGACCCCGAAGAAGGCCAAGAAGGGCAGCTCCTACCTGGGCCTGCCGCCGGTCCGGCTGCCCCGGGCCGCCGAGACCTCCGACCAGAGCCGGACGTACGATCCGCCCGCGCGGCTGCTGTGGGCGCGCGGCCTGGTGGAGCTGTGCCGGCTCCTGCCGGTGTTCTGCTCGGCCGCGCTGGCCGTACTGATGGTGGCGGCGCTGTGCGCGCTGGCCACGGCGAGCGGCGGCCCGGGGGTCTGGGGCACGGCGCTGCTGTCCGGGGTGGTCCTGCTCGCCGCCGGTGTGGCCGCGGGCGCGGTCTCGGTGATCGCGAAGTGGCTGCTGGTGGGCCGGCACCGGGCGGGCGAGCACCCGCTGTGGAGCGGCTTCGTGTGGCGCAACGAGCTGGCCGACACCTTCGTCGAGGTACTGGCCGTGCCGTGGCTGGCGGGCGCGGTGCCCGGTACCCCGCTGCTGAACCTGTGGCTGCGCGGACTGGGGGCCCGGATCGGCCGCGGCGTATGGTGCGAGAGCTACTGGCTGCCCGAGTCCGACCTGGTGGAGCTGGGCGACGGGGTCACCGTGAACCGCGGGTGCGTGTTGCAGACTCACCTCTTCCACGACCGGATCTTGAGGACGGATACTGTGGTCCTCCGCGAGGGCGCCACGCTGGGCCCGGGCGGCATCGTCCTGCCCGGAAGTTCGGTCGGGGCCCACAGCACACTGGGTCCCGCCTCTCTCGTGATGGCCGGGGAATCCGTCCCCGCCGACACCCGTTGGCTGGGCAACCCGATCGAGGCATGGCGGACCTGACAAGGGCCCGGGCACAGCGCAGGGAGCGGAAGCGGCAATGAACGGCCAGAGAACAGCGGCATCGGACCCGTACTTCCCCGACAACGGAGACTCCCGTTACCGCGTGCACCGGTACGAACTCGCTCTGGAGTACCGGCCCGGCCCCAACCGGCTGGCCGGTACCGCCCGGATCAGCGCGATCGCCGGGCGGGCGCCGCTCGCCGAGTTCCACCTGAACCTGGCCGATTTCAAGATAGGCCGGGTCCTGGTGAACGGCCGCGCCCCGCACTACACCCACCGGGGCGGCAAACTCCGCATCCGCCCGGCCAAGCCGCTGCCCGCCGGCGCCGCCTTCACGGTGGAGGTGCACTGGGCGGGCAATCCCAAGCCGGTGCGCAGCCCCTGGGGCGGGCTCGGCTGGGAGGAGCTGACCGACGGCGCGCTGGTGGCCAGCCAGCCGGTCGGCGCACCCTCCTGGTACCCGTGCAACGACCGGCCCGCCGACAAGGCCTCGTACCAGATCTCGATCAACACCCCGTCCTCGTACACGGTGGTGGCGGGCGGGCGGCTGCTCACCCGGACGACCAGGGCGTCCACCACCACCTGGGTGTACGAGCAGCCCGCACCGACCTCCAGCTACCTGGTCGGCCTGTCCATCGGCGTGTACCAGACGGTGCTGCTCGGCGACCCCGGGCTGGGCGGGGTGCCTATGAGCGCCCACGTACCGGCGCACCTGCTGCCGCAGTTCTCCCGCGACTTCGCCCGGCAGCCGGCCATGATGCAGCTGTTCGAGGACCTGTTCGGGCCCTATCCCTTCGGGGAGTACGCGGTGGTCGTCGCCGACGAGGAACTGGACGTCCCGGTGGAGGCCCAGGGCCTCTCCCTGTTCGGCGCCAACCACGTCGACGGCGCCCGCGGGTCGGAGCGGCTCGTCGCCCACGAGCTCGCGCACCAGTGGTTCGGCAACAGCGTGACCATCACCGACTGGCGGCACATCTGGCTGAACGAGGGCTTCGCGAAGTACGCCGAGTGGCTGTGGTCGGAGCGCTCCGGCGGCCGCACCGCGCACGAGCAGGCGGCCGCCGCGCACCGGCTGCTGACCTCGCAGCCGCAGGACCTGCGGCTGGTCGACCCGGGCCGCAAGCTGATGTTCGACGATCGGCTGTACCAGCGCGGGGGGCTCGCCGTGCACGCGATCCGCTGCGCCCTGGGCGACGGCGCGTTCTTCCGCATGCTGCGCGACTGGACCACGGTGCACCGGCACGGCGTGGTGAGCACCGCCGCCTTCACCACGCACGTGGCCCGGTACGCGGCCGAGCCGGTGGACGACGTGTTCTCGGCCTGGCTGTACGAGCCCGCCCTGCCGCCGCTGCCGGTGCCCCCGCCCGTACGGCCGACGGCGACGACGCCCGCGAAGCCCGGGTACCCGCCCACGAACGGCCGGCCGAGCCGGGGCCGCACGTCCGCCTGACCCAGGGCCCGGGCCCGGGCCCGGGCCTCGGTCAGCCGCGTGTCTCGGCGGCGCCGAGCTCGTACGAGAGGTGCTGCGGGGCCAGCGCGGTCAGGAAGGCGTGCGCGTCGAAGATCTCGCCGGGCGCGGCGACGAGGCCGGCCGTCTTGACCCGTCCCGCGAGGATCCGGCTGACCGCTTCGACGACGAGCGGCGCGGTGACGGCGTAGATGTCCTGCCCGCGCGCCACGGCACGGCGCCGGGTGGAGCCCGTGCGAACGGTGACGTCGACGAGGAAGGTCTGCGCCGACCGGCCCCGCTCGTCGACCGGCTTCGGCGCCACGGCGTCCGGGGCCAGCACGTCCTTGACCGCCTCGACCGTCATGAAGGTCCGGATGTCCGGGGCGGAGAGGTGGTGGGCGATGGTCACGCTGTCCGTGGTGGTGAACTCGCCGATCACGTCCTGCTCTCCGACCGGGGCGGGGAAGGACCACTGCCCGGTGGGTGCCGCGTCGGTACGCAGCTCCAGCCGGCCGTTCGCGTAGACGAGCCGGCGGCCCTCGCGCCGGCGCCGCGAGACCTGGCTCGACCCGCGGGTCCCGGCCGTGGGCTGCCAGCTGCTGAGGGCGAACGCGATGTCGATCTCGTCGGCCGCCGGGGCGTCGCCCAGCGCGGCGGTGGCGAGCAGGTCGCCGAGGCCCCCGTAGAACGCCATCGCGGGCACGACCACGATCCCGGCCTCGCGGGCCCGGTCCGCGAAATCGGCGAAGGTGTCGGCGACGGCCTCCACTTCGCCCGCGACGTCCAGGTAGGCGATCCGTGCGCGCAGGGCGGCCTCGATCACCGGCGCGGAGGTCTCGGCGAAGGGCCCGGCGCAGTTGATCACGGCGGCCGCGCCGGCCAGTGCGCGGTCGAGCGCCTCCGGATCGTCGGCCGACGCCGGCCGGACCTCGAGTCCGGGGAACTCGGCGGCCAGTGCGCGGAGCTTGTCGGCGTCACGCCCGGACAGGATCGGGGTCAGCCCCCGGTCCAGCAGCTCGGGGACGACGAAGCGTCCGGTGTGCCCGTACGCGCCGAAGACCGTTACCGCCGCCGCCACTCGATCCGATTCCATGAGGCTCCCCCGTTCGGTTGATCACTGGATGCCATCGTGCCCGTGAAGGGCGTCGGCCGGGAGTAGCGGTAATGCCACGCCCCGTACACTTTCGGACATGAGCCTTGTCGCGCTGGCCGTCACGCCCGGAGTCCCGCACTTCGAACTCGCCGCGGCCTGCGATGTGTTCGGGGTGGACCGGTCCGATCTGGCTGATCCCTGGTACGAGTTCGTCCTGTGCGGTCCGGACTCCGTGCCCGTCGGCGGCCGCTTCCGGCTCGAACCCGACGCGGGGCTCGACCGGTTGGTGCAGGCGGACACCGTGATCGTCCCGGCCTGCGCCGACCTGGACGCGGATCCGCCCGCCGAACTGGTCGACGCCGTACGCGCGGCCCACGAGGCGGGGGCCCGGGTTGCCTCCCTCTGTACGGGCGCGTTCGTACTGGCGGCAGCGGGTCTGCTGGACGGGCGCCGGGCCACCACGCACTGGCTGCACGCCGCCGCGCTGGCCGCCAAGTACCCCCGGGTGGAGGTCGATCCGGACGTGCTCTACGTGGACGACGGCAACGTGTTCACCTCGGCCGGGAAGGCCGCGGCGATGGACCTGTGCCTGCACCTGGTCCGCCTCGACCACGGCTCGGCCGTCGCCAACCAGGTCGCGCGCCGCCTGGTCGTCCCGCCGCACCGGGCCGGCGGCCAGGCCCAGTTCGTCGCCACTCCGGTGCCCGAGCCGCGCGACCACCCCCTGGGCGCGCTGCTCACCTGGACGATGGAACGGCTCGACCAGCCGCTCACCGTGGAGGACCTGGCCCGCCGGGCGAACATGAGCTCGCGCCACCTGGCGCGGGTGTTCACCGACCTCACCGGCACCACTCCCCTGCGCTGGCTGCTGACCCAGCGCATCCACCGCGCCCAGGAGCTCCTGGAGACCACCGACGACACCATCGGTACGATCGCCACGGCCACCGGGATGGGCACCGACGCCACGCTGCGCCGCCATTTCAACCGTACGGTCGGTGTCCCGCCGGACGCCTACCGGCGCACGTTCCGCACCGCCGCCCGGTAGGGGCGGAAGAACGCGCGGAGTTCCTCCGCGTACAGCTCGGGCTCCTCGAACGGTGCGAAGTGGCCGCCGCGCGGCGGCTCGGTCGCGTACACGACGTTCGCCGTGCGCTCCAGCCACGCCCGCGGCGGGCGGACCACGTCGCCTTGGAAGATCGAGAAGCCGGACGGCACCTCGACCCGGCGGGCGTGCTGTGCGAGCGGGATCGCGGCGTTCGCGCGGTACATGCGCATGGACGAGCCGATCGTCCCCGTGAGCCAGTAGAGCGTGACGTTCGTGAGGATCTCGTCCTTCGTGAAGCTCCGCTCGACGTCGCCGTCGCAGTCGCTCCACGCCCGGAGCTTCTCGACGATCCACGCGGCGAGTCCGGCCGGCGAATCGGTGAGCCCGAAGGCGGCGGTCTGGGGTTTCGTACGCTGCAGGGCGACGTACCCGCCCTCGGCCGCGCCCCAGGCCGCGGCCTCCTCCATCCAGGCACGCTCCTCGGGGGCGAGTTCCGCCGGGTCGCCGGTGAAGAGCGGCAGGCCCGCGTCCGTGCGGTGGACGGCCACGACCCGGTCGGGGTGATCGAGCGCGAGGTAGCGGCTGACGTGGCTGCCGACGTCCCCGCCCGCCGCGCCGAACCGCTCGTACCCGAGCACCCGCATGAGCTCGGCCCACAGCCCGGCGACGGCCACGGCGTCGAGGGGCGGGCCGGTGGGGCGCTCGGAGTAGCCGTAGCCCGGCATGTCGGGGACGACCACGTCGAACGCGTCGGCGGGATCGGCGCCGTGCGCCGCGGGGTCGGCCAGGAGCGGGACGACCTTCGAGTACCGCCAGAACGAGTCCGGCCAGCCGTGCCCGAGGACCAGCGGCAGTACGGGCGCCCCGGCCGGAGCGACGGCGCGGGCGTGCACGTAGTGGATCCCGAGGCCGCGGAGCGGCACGCGGAAGTGGGGCAGCCGGGCGAGCTCCGCCTCCTGCGCCGGCCAGTCGAACCCGTCCGCCCAGTAGGCGACGAGCTCGCGCAGGTAGCCGAGGTCGGTCCCGAGGGACCAGCCGGCGTCCTCGGGCGCGTCCGGCCACCGCGTGGCGCGCAGCCGCGCACGGAGGTCGTCGAGCGCGGCGGGGTCGGTGTGCGGGGTGAACGGCTCGGGGCGGGGGGAGGCGTCCGGCATGGGCGCATCCTAGGACACCCCCGTGTCAGCAGCGGCTCGACGAACCGTTCTGGCGGGTGAGGTTGTCGTTGGACATCCAGCCGGACGCGTTGGTGTCGGTGGCGCGGACGTAGGTCCACTTGTTGCCGTACGCGTTGACGACGTAGCACTGGTACAGGAGCTTCGTACCGGACTTGGCCACCGCCACGGCGGGGCATTCCTGGTAGGGCCCGGTGGTGATGTGGTACGTGCCGGACATGTAGCCGTGGGTTCCCGGGTTCCGGTCCTGATGGCTCCAGCCGGTGCAGCTCGTCGACACGGGAGTGGGCCCGGCCTGCGGCGAGGCCGATGCCTTGGGGGTCGGGCCGCCGCTCTTGCCGCCCGGGGTGGGCGTCGGTGACTTGCCGGGCTTGGCGGAGTCCTTGGACGGCTTCGCGGACCGGGAGCTCCGGCCCTGCGGGACGGAAGGACCGGCGGTGGTCTGCGGGGGCGCGGCGTGGGCCTGCGACGGACCGGCCTTGCCTCCGTGGTCGCCCATCGCGGCGTACGTGATGCCGCCGCCGGCCAGGACGACGGCGACGGCCGCCGCGATGACGATGCGTCCACGGGCCGCCCTCCCGGTGCCGGAGGCGTGGGGCGCGGTCGGTGCGCCCATCGGGGCGACGGGCCCCGGCTGCCCGGGAGCGGGGGCCGGGTGCCCGAGCGGGTGGCCGGTGTAGGGCGGCTGCGGGGAGGGCTGGGGGTACGGGACCGGGACGGGGCCGTAGCCGGGCGGGGGCGTCGGTACGGATGCGGGCCGTCCGGCGGGGGGCGGGGCGGGGGAGG
>NZ_LGDB01000235.1:0-33937 GCF_001279655.1 Streptomyces sp. WM6372
CCTCCACCCCTGCCGCCACCACCACCCCCACCGCGACCCCGTCCGCTCCGCCCGCCGCGGCCGCCGGGTACACCGCCGTCCACACCGGCACCGAACTCACCTCCCCCGACCAGAGCTACGAGTTCGACGTCAAGGCGGGCCGGGTCGTACCGCAGGAGACCGTCTCCTGGTACGTAGGCCGGAGCGCCACCGAGTTCTACGTGCCCGAGAGCAGCGACGCGTACGTCATGCAGGGCGGCAGCCAGGGGCTCGCCGACTGCCTCAAGGGCGTCGAGAGCCAGCCCGTCACGGCGCTGCCCTTCGCCACGCTGCGCGCCGGCCGGGCCTTCTGCGTACGCGCCCAGGACGGCCGCGACGTCGGGATCGTGACCGTGCTCACGGCGAGCCCCGGCGACGGCCCGGTGAAGGTCTCCGTGGACTACTACCGCCGCAACGGATGACCCGGCGCACGACCGAATGACCACCGACGGATGACCCGCTCGGCGGATTGACTGAATATTCAGTCAGTGTCACAGTGGAACCATGACCTCCCCTTCTCCCATGTCCCGTCGTACCGCTCTGCGCGCCTTCGCCGGTATCGGCGGTGCGCTCGCCCTCGGAGCCGGCGCTTGCGCTCCGGCCGATTCCGGCGACGCCGGGACCGATGCCTCGCCGACCCCCGGCAAGAGCACGATCACGGCCGCCGGGCGCAGGTTCCCCGCCGAATGGGAGAGCCACGCGCGGACGTTCATGTCCTGGCCCGCGCTGGACCGGGTCTGGTACGAGCAGCTGCCGGCGGTACGGGAGGACATCGCGCGGGTGGCCCGCGCGGTCGCCGCGTACGAACCCGTCGTGATGCTCGCCCGGCCCGACCAGCAGGCGGCCGCGCAGAAGGCCTGCGGCTCGGAGGTCGAGGTGATCCCGGTCGCGGTGGACGACCTCTGGGCCCGGGACACCGTGCCGGTGTTCGTCGAGGAGCCCGGCAAGCTGCTCGGCGTCGACTTCAACTTCAGCGGGTGGGGCAACAAGCAGGAACACCGCAACGACGCCCAGGTCGGCCGGGTGTTGCTCGCCAAGTACGGGATCGAGCGCGTGCAGGCCCCGCTCGTCGCCGAGGGCGGCTCCTTCGAGACTGACGGCCAGGGCACCCTGCTCGTCACCGAGAGCTCGGTGGTCAACAAGAACCGCAATCCCGGCAAGAGCCGCGACCAGATCGAGGCCGAGCTCAAGAGCACCCTCGGCATCAAGAAGGTGATCTGGCTCGCCGGAGTGCGCGGCCAGGACATCACGGACGCGCACGTGGACAGCCTGGTCCGGTTCACCGCCCCGGGCGTCGTCCTCCTGGACCAGGCGTTCCCCGGCGGCCCGCCCGACGTGTGGTCGCGCGCGGCCGATCAGGCGAGGACGGTGTTCAAGGACGCGACCGACGCCCGCGGCAAGCGGCTGGAGGTCGTCGACCTGCCCCAGCCCGACCTCGACAGGATCACCGGCCGCGGCGACGCGTTCGTGTCCACGTACGCGAACTTCTACGTGGCCAACGGGGCCGTCTTCATGCCCGGGTTCGGGGACGCCAAGGCCGACGACCGGGCCAAGGGGATCCTCCAGGAGCACTTCCCCCAGCGGGAGATCGTGCCCGTGAAGATCGACACCATCGCCTCCGGCGGTGGCGGCATCCACTGCTCGACGCACGACCAGCCGGGCAAGCCCGCGGCCGAGTAGACGCCCCCAAGGGGCGCGCGGGGTGGTGTGGCGCGGGCCGGGCGCGCTTCCGCACGCCGGGGTCCGGCCCCCTGACACGCCGGTCGGCGGCGGCAAGAATCGGTCGCCCGCAGGCAGTTTTCGGCCTGTGCCGCACCATCCCTGAGGGGGGAATCACGCACGTGAAGTCCATCCACACACGTCGGCTCCGGCGCTGGGGCCGCATGGCGACGGTCGGCGCGGCCGGCGCCGTACTGGCCCTGACCGCCGCCACCCCGGCCGGGGCCGCCACCTCTCCCAAGACCACCAGCCTGACACCCGCCTACAACAGCCCCTTCGCTCCGCAGGCCCTCGTCGGCGGCATCTTCGGCGGCTGGCCGGTGACCATGCGCTGCTGGCGCGACGGGGCGTGGGCCAACGGCACCAACCGCTGGTTCTTCGTCGAAGGGGGCGGATACAACCCGTTCACGGGCCGCCCGGCCTACGTCCGCGGCTTCGTGTCGGCCAACAAGATCACCAACCAGATCAGGGTCGACCGCTGCCCCTGACCCCGCACGCACCCCTGCTCCGGCCCGCCGCGCCTCGGTAGGCTGGAGCAGAGGGGCGATCCGGGAGCCGTACGGGAGTCACGGGAGGTACGGGAATGGCCGCGACCCGAGGCAGCGCATCCGCACCGACCCCGCCCGAGCCGGAGCCCGGGGCCGGGCCCCCGCCCGACCGGCGGCCCGACCCCGGGCTCTACGGGCCCGCCTCCGTCACCTGGCAGTGCCACGGCGACCCGATCATGTGGATCGCCGGGGTCCGCGCCCTCTACCTCCAGGCCCTGCACCCCCGCGCGGTCCGCGGGGTGGTGGAGAACAGCGACTTCCGCTCCGACGCCTGGGGCCGGCTGCTGCGCACCGCCGACTTCGTCGGCACCGTCACCTACGGCACCACCGAGGCCGCCGAGCGCGCCGGCGCCCGCGTCCGCCGGATCCACCGGGCGCTGTCCGCGACCGACCCCGCCACCGGGGAGCGGTTCCCCGTCGACGACCCCGAACTGCTGCTCTGGGTGCACTGCGCGCAGATCGACAGCTTCCTGCACGTCCTGCGCCGCTCCGGGGTCCCCCTCAGCGCCGCCCAGGCCGACCGCTACGTCGACGAGAACCGGGTCGGCGCCCGCCTCGTCGGACTCGACCCGGCGCACGTCCCGGCCGACACGGCGGCCCTCGCCGCGTATTTCGAGAAGGTCCGCCCCGAGCTCGCCGCCGGATCCGACGCCCGCGCCGTGATCGCCTTCCTGCGGAGCCCGCCCACCCCCGCCCTCCTGGTCCCTGGCCGAAACCTGCTGTGGCGCCCGATCGCGGAACTGGCCTACGGTTCCCTCCCCGGCTACGCGCACCGGCTGTACGGGCGCGCGGCGCCACCGGCGCCCGTCATCACCCGTCGCCTGCGCCTCACCGGTACCCTGCTGCGCAGCATTCCCGCAGGTCTGCGCTGGCAGCTGCCTCCAGGTCACATCTTGAAAGCGATGCGCCGCATGGGCCCCGGGAGCCGCCCCTCGGCGTACACACTGCGTACACCAGCGGCCATACTGGACCGGCCGGGGAGGGCATAGGACGGAGTACGACAACGGGGGCGGCTTTAAGACATGGCGGAGTCCAGACTGATCCAGGGCCGTTACCGGTCACTCGATCTGATCGGGCGCGGCGGCATGGGCGAGGTGTGGCGCGCCCGGGACGAGTCGCTGGGCCGGCAGGTCGCCGTCAAATGCCTCAAGCCGCTCGGGCCCGAGCAGGACAACCACTTCACCCAGGTCCTGCGCGAACGCTTCCGGCGAGAGGCCCGCGTCGCCGCCTCCCTCCAGCACCGCGGGGTCACCGTCGTCCACGACTTCGGCGACGACAGCGCCGCGGGCGGCCCCCTCTACCTCGTCATGGAACTCCTCGACGGCCGCAACCTCAGCCAGCTCCTGGACGACAACGAGACGCGCCCGCTCCCCGTGGACGTGGTCGTCGACACCGCCGAACAGCTCGCCGCCGCCCTCGGCTACACCCATGACCAGGGCGTCGTCCACCGCGACCTGAAACCGGCCAACATCATGCGGCTCACCGACGGCACGGTGAAGATCTGCGACTTCGGCATCGCCCGCCTCGCCCACGACATCGGCTTCACCGCCAAACTCACCGGCGGCGCCATGGCCATGGGCACCCCGCACTACATGTCGCCCGAGCAGATCGCGGGCGGCGAGGTCGACCACCGCAGCGACCTCTACTCCCTCGGCTGCGTCCTGTACGAGATCGCCACCGGCGCCCCGCCCTTCGACCTCGGCGACTCCTGGTCGGTGCTGGTCGGCCACCGCGACAACGCGCCCGTGCCGCTGCGCCGACACCGCCCCGAGCTGCCCGAGTACTTCGAGCAGGTGGTCCTGGACCTGCTCGCCAAGCGCCCCGAGGACCGCCCCGGCGACGCCCGCCACCTCCACCGGCGGCTCGTCGAGGGCCGGCTCGGCCCCGCCGGCCCGCCCGGTGCCGGGGCTCCCCTGCCCGCATGGGCCGAGGGGATGACCGCCGGCCGCAAGGCGGGCCCGGGCACCCGCCCCGCGAGCGGCGCCTGGGCCGTGCTCACCGGCTCCTGGACCGCCGGGCGCCCCAGCGGCGCACACCGGATCCTGCGCCCCGCCGCGGCCGAGGACCCGCGGCTCACCGCGCCGTACGGGGTCCCGTACGTGCGCCCGGCCGCGTCCGGCTCCGACGGCTCGGGCCTCGACGGCACGGGCCTCGACGGGGCCGGACCCGACGCGCTCGCGGCCGGCCACACCCGGGCGTTCGCCCTCAGCCGCGCGGGCCGGTCCGAAGAGGCCCTGGCCGTGTACGAGGCCGTCGTCGAGGGGCGTACCCAGGTGCTCGGCGCCGACCACCCCGACACCCTCGCGGCGCGCCAGGAAGTGGCGTACGAACGGGGCCGGCTCGGACACCACCGCGAGGCCCACGACATCTACCGCGCGGTGCTCGTCGCCCGGGAGCGCACGATGGGCCCGCTCCATCCCGACACGCTGCGCTGCCGCCACAACCTCGCCTGCGAACTCGGGGCGCTGGGCCGGTTCGCCGACGCCCACCGCACCGCCGCGGAGGTCGCCGCCGACCGGGCGGCCGTGCTGGGCGCCGAGCACGCGGACACGCTGCTCACCCGGTACGAGGTCGCGTACGCGCTGGGCCGCCTGGACCGCTGGCAGGAGGCCCTCGAAGGATTCCGCCACGTCGCCGCCGTACGGGAACGGGTGCTCGGCCGGGACCATCCGGACACCCTCGCCGCCCGCTACGAGGCGGGCATCGCGCTCGGTCGCACCGGGCAGGCCGCCCAGGCCCTGGACCTGTTCCGGGGCCTGGTCCGCGACCGCACCCGCGCGTACGGGGCCTCCGACCCGGAGACGCTGCGCGCCCGGCACGTCCTCGGCGTCAACCTGGGCCGGCTGGAGCGCTGGGAGGAGGCGGTGGCCGAAGCCCGGCAGGTGGCCGCGGCCCGGGCCAAGGCGCTCGGCGCCGAACACCCCGACACCCTCGTCAGCCGGCGCGAACTCGCCGTCGGGCTGGGCCGGCTGGGCCGCTGGGACGAGGCCCTGCCCGTCTACCGGGAGCTCTCCGGCATCCGCGAGCGCTCCCTCGGCGACGACCATCCGGACACGGTGGCGGCCCACGCCGACGAGGCGCACTGTCTGGAGCGGCTCGGCCAGGTGTGTTACCAAGAGCCATGACGAGCTTCGGGCACGATGTATACGACGACGTGATCGTGGGCGGCGGGCACAACGGACTGGTGGCCGCCGCGTACCTGGCCCGGGCGGGCCGTTCGGTGCTGGTCCTGGAGCGGCTCGGGAACACCGGCGGCGCCGCGATCTCCACCCGCCCCTTCGTCGGGGTCGACGCCCGGCTCTCGCGCTACTCGTACCTCGTCTCCCTGCTCCCGGCGAAGATCGTGCGCGACCTGGGGCTGGAGTTCGCCGTGCGCAAGCGGACGGTGTCCTCGTACACGCCCGTCGAGCGCGACGGGCGGCCCGGCGGGCTCCTCGTCGGCGGCGGAGAGTCCCGCACCCGGGAGTCGTTCGCGCGGCTGACCGGCTCGGAGCGGGAGTACGAGAGCTGGCGGGCCTTCTACGGGCGGACCGGGCGGCTCGCGGAGAAGGTGTTCCCGACGCTGACCGAGCCGCTGCCCACGCGGGCGGAGCTGCGGGCCCGGATCGACGACGAGGCGGCCTGGCGGATGCTGTTCGAGGAGCCCCTCGGGCGGGCCGTCGAGGAGCACTTCGCCGACGACCTGGTGCGGGGCGTCGTGCTCACCGACGCCCTGATCGGTACGTTCGCCGACGCGCACGACGCCTCGCTCGTACAGAACCGCTGCTTCCTGTACCACGTCATCGGCGGCGGCACGGGGGACTGGGACGTTCCGGTCGGCGGCATGGGCGCGCTCACCGACGCGCTGGCGGCAGCGGCCCGGGCGGCCGGGGCTGAGATCGCGACCGGGCACGAGGTGCTCCGGATCGAGACGGACGGGCGGGCGCCGGCCGAGGTGACCTTCCGTACGGCGACGGGCGAGGGACGGGTCGTCGCACGGACGGTGCTGGTCAACGCCTCGCCGCAGGCCTTGGGCGAACTCCTGGGCGAGGCGGAGCCGGCGCCCCCGGTCGAGGGCGCGCAGCTCAAGGTCAACATGCTGCTGCGGCGGCTGCCGCGGCTGCGGGACACCTCGGTGGATCCGCGCGAGGCCTTCGGCGGCACGTTCCACATCGCCGAGGGGTACGCGGAACTGGCGCGGGCCTACGCCGAGGCGGCGACCGGCGAACTGCCGTCCGTACCGCCCTCGGAGATCTACTGCCACTCGCTGACGGACCCCTCGATCCTCGGACCGGAGCTCGTGGCGCAGGGCTACCAGACGCTGACCCTGTTCGGCCTGCACACCCCGGCCCGGCTGTTCGGACGCGACAACCAGGGCGCGCGCGAGGTACTGCTGGCCGGCACGCTCGCGCAGCTGGACGCGCACCTGGCCGAGCCGATCACCGACTGCCTGGCCTTCGACGCGGACGGGAGGCCGTGCATCGAGGCGAAGACCCCGCTGGACCTGGAGCGCGAACTGCGGCTGCCCGGCGGGCACATCTTCCACCGGGACCTGTCGTGGCCGTACGGGGACGATCGGTCCGGGGCGGGCCGGTGGGGCGTGGGGACCCCGTACGCCAACGTCCTGCTGTGCGGCGCGGGCGCCGTGCGCGGAGGGGGCGTCAGCGGGGTCCCCGGCCACAATGCGGCGATGGCCGTCCTGGGGCACTGACCGCCGTTACGCGGCGGGTCCGGCGGGCTCGATGACGACGACCGGGATCTCGCGGTCGGTCTTGACCTGGTACTCGTCGTACGCGGGCCAGTGCTTGACCATCACGGGCCAGTACGCGGCGCGCTCCTCGGGGGTCGCCGTGCGGGCCGTGCCCTGGAGGACCTTCGGGCCGACCTGGATGCGGACCTCGGGGTGGGCCGTCAGGTTCTTGTACCAGAGCGGGTGCTCGTCGTCCCCGCCCTTGGAGGCGACGAGGAGGTAGCGGCCGTCGGCCTCGCCGTAGATGAGCCCGGTGCGCACGGGCTGGCCGGAGACCCGGCCCACGGTGGTGAGCAGCAGGGTCTGGGTGCCGTTCCAGTCGTGGCCCTCGGCGCCGTTCGTCGCGACGTACTGCTTGACGTGGTCGAGCTGCCAGGTGCCCTGCTTGGGGTCCTTCGGGTGGTCCCAGTCGATGTCGGTGGTCGCCATGTGCCTGTACCTGCCTTCGCTGTTGAGCTGCCTGAGGGGGTTGAAGACTCAACGAAACCCAACGACTGCCAACAGCGTCGGGCACGGTTTTATGCCTCCTCGGCCTAGGTCGGCGGCATGGGGCGCTCTAGGATCGGGCCATGATCGCCGAACTTCAGTGCGTGGTGCTGGACTGTCCCGATCCGCTGCGGCTTGCCGAGTTCTACCGGGAGGTGCTGGGCGGGGCCGTCAACCGGCCGGATCCGCGCTGGACGGTCGACGGGCACTGGGCGACGCTGCACACCCCGTCGGGTCAGGTGCTCGCCTTCCAGCGGGTGACGGACCACCAGCCGCCGCGCTGGCCGGACCCCGCCCACCCCCAGCAGTTCCACCTGGACTTCGCGGTCCCGGACCTGGACCGGGCGCAGGAGCAGGTGCTGGCCTGCGGTGCGAAGCTGCTGGACGCCCGCACCGGCGCCGTGCCCGACGACTGGCGCGTCTACGCGGACCCGGCGGGCCACCCCTTCTGCCTGGTCCGCGCGGCCTGACGCGGCGGCTGCCCTCGCCGTACCCCCCGGTGGGTCAGTCCGCCGAACGGGTCCAGCCTTCGGCCCGGATGCGGGACGCGTCGGCCGGGCGGTCCTCCGCGAAGAGGAGCCGGGCCGGTTCCGCCACCCGTACGACGTCCACGTACACCCCCCGGCCGACGTAGCGGCCGGTCGCGGTGTGCCGGAAGCGCAGGTGGACCGGGCGGCCGGCCCAGGCGGTGAGGGGGGCCTCCAGGCGGTGCCAGATGCGGCCGGACCAGCCGCCGGCGCTGCCCTGCGGCCACTGCTCGGGCGTGCCGCCCGTCGACCGCAGCGTGCTGAACGCCAGCGGCTCCCAGGTCTGCCCGTCGGCCGAGGCCTCCACGTGGAAGGCGCCTTCGCCGGGCACGGTGTCCCACCACACGGCGCAGCGCAGCCGGGCCGCGGACGTGTCCGGGGTCAGCGGCGGCAGGGTGAGGGCGCCGGAGCCTCCCGTCTCCATGCCGGAGTACCAGGCCGGGCCGCCGTGCTTCGTACGGACCGGGACGGCGCGTGCGAAGCGGTTGCCGACCGCGACGCGCGGTGCGCTGCCGGCCCGCCAGGTGCGGACGGGGTGGACGGAGTTGCCGAGCAGGATGAGGAAGGAGTCGGTGGAGGGGTCCAGGACCAGGGAGGTGCCGGTGAATCCGGTGTGGCCGGCGGAGTGCGGGGTGGCCATGGCGCCCATGTACCAGTGCTGGTAGAGCTCGAAGCCGAGGCCGTGGTCGTCGCCGGGGAAGGCGGTGTTGAAGTCGGTGAAGAGCAGTTCTACGGAGGCGGGGCGCAGGATGCGCCTGCCCGCGTAGACGCCGCCGTCGAGGAGGGTGCGGGCGAGGACGGCCAGGTCGAAGGCGGTGCCGAAGACGCCGGCGTGGCCGGCGACGCCGCCGAGGGCGTACGCGTTCTCGTCGTGGACCTCGCCCCAGACCAGTCCGCGGTCCAGGCCGGACCAGGGGGGCCGCTGCACTTCGGTGGCGGCGATGACGCGGCGCCAGGAGAGCGGTGGGTTGTAACGCGTGCGGTGCATCCCGAGTGGAGCGGTGATCTCGTCGTGGAGCAGGAGATCCAAAGGGTGACCGGTGATCCGTTCCAGGAGCAGCTGTAGCGCGATCAGGTTGAGGTCCGAGTACCGGTACACCGTCCCCGGCGTGTCCTGCGGGCGCACGCCGCACAGCATCCTCAACTGCCCCGCGCGGGTCGGCTGCTGGTAGAAGGGGGCCCACGAGCGCAGCCCCGAGGTGTGCGTGAGCAACTGCCGTACCGTGATCAGCTCTTTGCCGCCGCCGGTGAACTCGGGCAGGTACCGGTCCACCGGAGCCTCCAGCTCCAACCGCCCGCGCTCCATCTGCTGCACGGCCAGGAGCGAGGTGAACAGCTTGGTCAGCGAGGCCAGATCGAAGACGGTGTCCTCGGCCATCGGGATGCGCTGCGCCGCCGGGAACTCCCGGACCCGGTCGGTGCGGCCGTCGTAGTCCGCGTACCGCACGGCCTCGCCCATCGCGCGGTGCAGGGCGATGGTGCGACCCCGGCCGGCGAGCACCACGGCCCCGGCGTAGTAGGGGTGCTCGGGGGAGGGGCCGAGGAACCGCCGGGCCTCGTCGGCCGCCGCCTCCAGGTGCCGCTCGACCAGTCCCGCCTGCCGTGCGGACCCGTACCGCAGGCGCAGTCCCTGCAGGGCCCGCCGCTCGGCCGGACCGCCCGCGGCCCCCGCGGCCCCGGGCAGCGCGGCGTGCAGGAGCAGCACCCCGCCCAGTGCCAGCAGCCGCCCCCCGAGCCGCCGCCGGCTCAGCACCGCCCCGGCAGGGTCTGTGCGGCGTGCTTCCCCGTCCCCCGTGCGCTCCTCCACCACCGGCCTCCTGTTCGCCGAACCGCCCTCCCGAAGTATCTGCCCGCGGGCGCGGCCGGCCCCGCACCGACCGGCCCGTAAAGAATCTGACGATCCATCAGAAAACCTCTTCCCTCGGCCGCCGAGCTGCGGCATGCTGCCGCCCATGGAGACGGAGCTGAGCAAGAAACTGGGAGTCGAGCACGCCATCTTCGGCTTCACGCCCTTCCCGGCGGTGGCCGCGGCCATCACCCGCGCGGGCGGCTTCGGCGTCCTCGGCGCCGTCCGCTACACCGCCCCCGAGGACCTCAAACGCGACCTCGACTGGATGCAGGAGCACACCGACGGCAAGCCGTACGGACTCGACGTCGTGATGCCAGCCAAGAAGGCCGTCGACGGCATCGGCGAGGCCGACATCGAGGCGATGATCCCGCAGGCCCACCGCGCCTTCGTCCGCGACACCCTCGCCAAGCACCACGTGCCCGAGCTCGCCGAGGGCGAGGCCTCCGGCTGGCGGATCACCGGATGGATGGAACAGGTCGCCCGCAACCAGCTCGACGTCGCCTTCGACTACCCCATCAAACTCCTGGCGAACGCCCTCGGTTCCCCGCCCGCCGACGTCATCGCGCGCGCCCACGACCACGGTGTCCTCGTCGCCGCCCTCGCCGGCAGCGCCAAGCACGCCCGCCGCCACGCCGAAGCCGGCATCGACATCGTCGTCGCCCAGGGCTACGAGGCCGGCGGCCACACCGGCGACATCGCCACGATGGTCCTGGTCCCCGAGATCGCCGAGGCCGTCGCCCCGCTCCCCGTCCTCGCCGCGGGCGGCATCGGCAGCGGCGAGCAGATCGCCGCCGGCCTGGCCCTCGGCGCCCAGGGCGCCTGGCTCGGCTCCCTCTGGCTCACCACCACCGAGGCCGACCTGCACTCCCGCGCCCTCACCGAGAAGCTGCTGGCCGCCGGCTCCGGCGACACCGTCCGCTCCCGCGCCCTCACCGGCAAGCCCGCCCGCCAGCTCCGTACCGAGTGGACCGACGCCTGGGACGACCCGGCCGGCCCCGGCGCTCTCCCGATGCCGCTCCAGGGCCTGCTCGTCGCCGAGGCCGTCTCCCGGATCCAGAAGTACGAGGTCCGGCCGCTGCTCGGCACCCCCGTCGGCCAGATCGTCGGCCGGATGAACTCCGAACGCAGCGTCCAGGCCGTCTTCGACGACCTCACCGGCGGCTTCGAGCGCGCCATCGACCGCATCAACCGCATCGCCGGCCGGCCCTGAGAGGTGTGACCAGCATGAGTGAGCAGCTCCCCAACGGATTCTGGGCCCAGGCGGCCGCGGACCCCGAGCGCACGGTACTGATCACCCCCGAGGGCGAGGAGTGGAGCGCCGGCCGGCTGCACGCCGACGTCAACCGCCTGGTCCACGGACTGCGCGCCGCCGGAATGGAGGAGGGGGACGTCTTCGCCGTCGTCCTCCCCAACGGCGTCGAGTTCCTCACCGCCTACCTGGCCGCCTCCCAGGCCGGCTTCTACCTGGTCCCGGTCAACCACCACCTCGTCGGCCCCGAGATCGCCTGGATCGTCTCCGACTCCGGAGCCAAGGTCCTCATCGCCCACGAGCGCTTCGCCGAAGCCGCCACCGCCGCGGCCGACGAGGCGGGCCTCCCCGAGAGCCACCGCTACGCCGTCGGAGCGGTCGCCGGCTTCCACCCGTACGACCGGCTCCTGGGCGGACAGCCCGCCACGCCGCCCGGGGGACGCACCCTCGGATGGGTCATGAACTACACCTCCGGCACCACCGGGCGCCCGCGGGGCATCCGCCGCCCGCTGCCCGGCAAGCTCCCGGAGGAGACGTACCTCGGAGGCTTCCTCGCCATCTTCGGCATCCGGCCCTTCGACGGCAACGTCCACCTGGTCTGCTCGCCGCTCTACCACACCGCCGTCCTCCAATTCGCGGGCGCCGCCCTGCACATCGGGCACCCGCTGGTGCTGATGGACCGCTGGACCCCGCAGGAGATGCTGCGGCTCATCGACGGCCACGCCTGCACGCACACCCACATGGTCCCGACCCAGTTCCACCGGCTCCTCGCCCTCCCGCAGGAGACGAAGGACGCGTACGACGTCTCCTCGATGCGGCACGCGATCCACGGGGCCGCGCCCTGTCCGGACCACGTCAAGCGGGCGATGATCGACTGGTGGGGCACCTGCGTGGAGGAGTACTACGCGGCCAGCGAGGGCGGCGGTGCGTTCGCCACCGCCGAGGACTGGCTGAAGAAGCCGGGAACGGTCGGCAAGGCCTGGCCGATCAGCGAGCTCGCCGTCTTCGACGACGACGGCAACCGGCTGCCCCCCGGCGAACTCGGCACCGTCTACCTGAAGATGAACACGGGCGGCTTCAGCTACCACAAGGACGAGGGCAAGACGAAGAAGAACCGCATCGGCGACTTCTTCACGGTGGGCGACCTCGGGCTGATCGACGAGGACGGGTACCTCTTCCTCCGCGACCGCAAGATCGACATGATCATCTCGGGCGGGGTGAACATCTACCCGGCGGAGATCGAGTCGGCCCTGCTCACCCACCCGGCGGTCGCGGACGCCGCCGCCTTCGGGATCCCGCACGCCGACTGGGGCGAGGAGGTCAAGGCGGTCGTCGAACCGGCCGAGGGCTTCGTCGCCGGGGACGCCCTCGCCGCGGAGATCCTGCACCACTGCGAGCGTCGGCTCGCCGGCTTCAAACGGCCGAAGTCGGTCGACTTCATCGAGACGATGCCCCGAGACCCGAACGGCAAGCTGTACAAGCGGCGGCTGCGCGATCCGTACTGGGAGGGCCGCGAGCGCGCGATGTGAGCACCGGGGCGTGGCGGAACGGCATCCGCCACGCCCGACATTTCGTGAGAAGTGCCACGTCAGAGCCCCGGACGCGTCCCTTGCGCCGCACTCGGGGGACACTTCTGGCAAGTTGGCTGATATGAGTACGGCACCCCGCAGATTCCCCCTGACCGACTGGACCGTGGTGGTCCCCGTGGTGGCGCTCCTCGCGCTCGTCTTCAGCTGGGGACGCGATCTGCCCGGATACGCCGTGGCCCTGGTCGCCCTCTGCCTCGGGGGTGCGGTGCTGGCGGCCGTGCACCACGCCGAAGTCGTCGCACACCGGGTGGGCGAGCCGTTCGGCTCGCTCGTCCTGGCCGTCGCCGTCACCGTCATCGAAGTGGCCCTCATCGTCACCCTGATGGCCGACGGCGGCGACAAGACCGCCTCCCTCGCCCGGGACACCGTCTTCGCCGCCGTCATGATCACCTGCAACGGCATCGTCGGCCTGTCCCTGCTCGTCGGCGCCCTGCGCAACCGGGTCGCCGTCTTCAACGCCGAGGGGTCGGGGGCCGCCCTGGCCACCGTGGCGACCCTGGCCACCCTCAGCCTGGTCCTGCCGACGTTCACCACCAGCAAGCCGGGGCCGGAGTTCTCCACCGCCCAGCTGGCGTTCGCAGCCGTCGCCTCGCTCGCCCTGTACGGGCTGTTCATCGCCGTCCAGACGGTCCGCCACCGGGACTACTTCCTGCCCGTGGCCACCGGGGCCGGTACGGGGAAAACAGCCGGGACCGCGGCCGCGGCCCCCGGCGGCGGCGATGCGGACAGGGACGGGGACGGGGGCGGCGACGGGGGCGGCGACAGCGACGGCGAGCACGCCGCCCCGCCCACCTCCCGCGCCGCCCTGGTCAGCCTCGGGCTGCTGCTGGTCGCGCTCATCGCCGTGGTCGGCGACGCCAAGGCCGTCTCGCCCACCATCGAGGCGGGCGTCGCCAGCGCGGGCCTCCCCAACGCCGTCGTCGGTGTGATCATCGCCCTGCTCGTACTGGCGCCGGAAACCCTCGCCGCCGTCCGCGCCGCCCGCCGCGACCGCGTCCAGACCAGCCTCAACCTGGCCTACGGCTCGGCCATCGCGAGCATCGGCCTCACCATCCCCGCCATCGCCCTCGCCACCATCTGGCTGTCGGGCCCGCTGCTGCTGGGCCTCGGGCCGATCCACATGGTGCTGCTCGCCCTCACCGTCGTGGTCAGCGCCCTCACCATCGCGCCCGGCCGGGCCACGCTGCTCCAGGGCGGCGTGCACCTCGTCCTGCTGGCCGCGTACCTGTTCCTCGCCGTCAGCCCCTGAGCCCACCAGGGCGGGGCCGGAACGATCCGGCCCCGCCCGGTGAGGCGCGGGTCAGCGGCGCTCGCGCGGCCAGACCACCTTCAGCTGCGGCGAGGTGAGGATGTCCCGCTCACAGAAACGGGAGGTCACCCACCGCTCCTGGGAGAACAGCCGGGTCTGGTCGGCGTAGTGCGGCGAGCCCGGGTCCGACGACTGGCCGTACGTCAGCAGCGTGCGCGCCACCACCGGGCACCGGCCGCCGTCCCAGCCGACCGCCTGGATGTGGCTGGAGCCGTGCACGACCTCCGGGTAGCCGCCGGCCGCCGCGTTCCACGGCGCCTCGATCTTGTTCCACACGCCCAGCGCCTCGGTGCCGCCCGGCACCGGCAGCTTCTGCCCGCCGCGCACCACGAACTGGTGCTCGCCGAGCGGCGCGTCCAGCGCGATGCCGGCCGCCCGCAGCTCCGCGACCGCGTCCGCGAGCGCCCTTGCGATCCCGGGCGCCGCCTGGTTGAGCGTACGGGGCGTGCGGACGGGGTCGGCCGCCGAGAACGGCACCAGCCACAGGTCCTTGGCCGGCGTGCTCGCGGTCAGCTTGCGCCAGAACCGGTCGAAGAGCAGCGCGCCGCGGCTGCCGGTGTCGGCCCGGTGGTCCCAGCCCGCCAGCACCGGACAGGCCGCCGAGACGTCCACCGGCCGGCCGTCGCTCGCGGTGGCCGAGCCACCGGGCAGGACGGCGCAGGCCTTCGCCGCGTCGGCCGCGGCCAGGTCCCCGGCCGGCACCCGGTTCGCGAACTGCTGCTTCTGCAGGTCCGCCACGGTCAGCCCGCCCTTGGCGGCCATCGCGGCGACGTCCTCCACCCCGCCCCGGGTCCGCAGCGAGCGCGGGGTGCCGAGGCTGCCCCAGATCCGCTCGTAGCCGGTCACCGGCGTCTCGGCGTTGGCCAGCCAGGCGCTGTCGTTGGAGTTCTCGGCGTACGGGGCGTCGCGCAGCGTCGGCGCCTTCCCCGGCCCGAACACCCCCGGCTGCACCGCGTCCGGGTCCGAGCCGAGCGCGCAGTCGCCGCGCGCACCGTCGAGGACCGCGAGCCCGGACGCCGGGTACGTGGCCCTGCCGAGCGGGGTGGAGCAGCGGGCGGCGAGCTCGTCGGTGATCCGGGGGAGCACCTGGGACTGGGTGAACAGCGTGCCGCCGGCCGAGTCCGCGGCGACCGTGTTGACCCAGGGCAGGCCCTGCGTGCGCCGGAGCGCGTCCTGGATCCCGGCGACGGAGCGGGCCTTGCCGATGGCGAGGGCGGTGTCGGAGCCGCGCAGGTTGGCCGCGTTCGGGTCGTTCAGCGCGTACGCCGTGCCGGCCGTCCAGGGCAGCGGCAGGCCCGCGCCCAGGCCGGTGACCACGGGCCCGTAGCGGGTCCACCACTGGGTGCGGCTGACCGGGGCGCCGCCCGACACCTGCACGGTCACCTGGCGCCGCGTCATCTTCTCCGGCTCGCCGTCGACCAGGTAGGCGGTCGGGTCGGCCGGGTCCAGGGTGAGCTGGTGCAGGTTGACGGGGGTGCCGGTGGCCACGGTGTGGCTCCAGGCCACCTTCTCGTTGAAGCCGATGTTCACGACGGGAGTGCCCAGCAGGGAGCCGCCGGAGACGTTCAGCTCGCCGGGTATGGTCTGCTGCGACTGCCAGAACCGGCGGCCGCCCTGCCAGGGGTAGTGCGGGTTCCCGAGCAGCAGGCCGCTGCCGTTCGCGGTGGTGGAGCCGCTGAAGGCCACCGCGTTGGAACCCATGTCGTAGCGGCCGGTGTCGAAGAAGGCCCGCGCGGCCTCGGCGGCGGCCGCGGGGTCGGCGGCCGAGCCGGTCATCGGGCCGGCGCTCCGTCCGGCCGCGGCGGGGGCCGCCCGGCCCGGCGGCTGCGCCGCGGCGATGTCGTCGACGGCGCGCCCCTGGCCGCCGATCACCGAGACGGCGAAGGCGCGGGCGGCCACGTCGACGGCGGTGACCGGACGTACCCAGGCGGCGCCCTTGCAGGCCGGGTCGGTGATCTTGTTCTGGGCCAGCCAGGCGTTGTACCCGGCGGCCCAGCCGCGCATCAGCTCCTTGAGGTCCCGGGTGGGACCGGCCGGGGCGGGCGCGGCGAGGAGCTTCTCGACGGTCCCGGACTCCCGGACCCCCTTGAAGTACAGGTCGCTGGTGAGGTTCTTGCTCGCGGAGGACAGCGAGCCGTCGGTCGCCGTGTCGGCGCCGAACCAGCGCGAACGCTCGCCGGCCACGGTCACGAACCCGTCGGCGAGCACACAGGCCTGGTCGGCGGCCTGGGCCCAGCCGTTGCCGAAGCCGAGGTGCGCGTAGTCCCGGGCCAGGATGTGCGGGATGCCGTTCTCGGTGTACCGGATGACGGCGGACAGGCCGCCGCCGGAGGGCGCGCGGTCGGCGCCGGCCGTCGCGGTGGTCGCGGCCGAGGCCTGCGGGGCCGCCGCAGTGGCGGCGAGCAGGGCGGCGCCGACGAGCGCGGCGCGCCGGAGCAGCGGGCGGGTGCGGAGATGCAACGTGCCTCCCAAGTAGCCTGCGGATGGGCGGGGTTGCCCGCGGTGCAGGCGGTGCTTGTGTGCCCCCACACTCATGCAGGCGACCTGATGCTCTGTCAACATCCCGTTTGGTATCCCGGTGGCCCGGGTCATTGACCTTGGGTGTGCGCGCAGACGAGGATCACGCCATGACGGCAGCGCGGGCGGTGCGGCAGAACACGGTCGACGGGCTGGTGCGCGACAGCGCGCTGCGGGTCCCCGGCCGGCAGGCGGTCCGCTACCGCGAACGGACGTGGACGTACGCGGAGCTCGACGCCGCCGTTTCCACCGGCGCCGCCGTCCTGCGGGAGCGGTACGGACTGGCCGACGGCGACCGGGTCGCGACGTTCGCCCACAACTCCGACGCCTACCTGCTGGCCTTCCTCGCCTGCGCCCGCGCCGGGCTCACGCACGTCCCGGTCAACCAGAACCTGACCGGCGAGGACCTCGCGTACATCCTGGACGACTGCACGAGCGCGCTGGTCCTCGCCGATCCGGACCTGGCCGCGCGGATCCCCGAGGGCCATGCCGTACGGCCGCTGCGCGACGCGCCCGGCTCGTTCCTGGGGGAGCTCGCCGATCCGCTGCCGTTCGCAGCGGACCGCGACCCGTACGCCGTGGTGCAGCTGCTCTACACCTCGGGGACCACCTCGCTGCCCAAGGGCGCGATGATGACGCACAAGGCGCTGGTCCACGAGTACGAGAGCGCGATCGAGGCGCTGGACCTGGCCGAGGCGGACCGGCCGGTGCACTCGCTGCCGCTCTACCACTCGGCGCAGATGCACGTCTTCCTGCTGCCCTACCTGGCGGTGGGCGCGCAGAACACGATCCTGGACGCGCCGGTCGCCGAGGAGGTCTTCGCCCTGGTGGAGGCGGGACGGGCGGACAGCCTGTTCGCGCCGCCCACGGTGTGGATCGGGCTGGCGGGCCACCCGGACTTCGGGCGCCGCGACCTGGGCGCGCTGCGCAAGGCGTACTACGGGGCCTCGATCATGCCGGTGCCCGTGCTGGAGCGGCTGCGGGCACGGCTGCCCGGGCTCGGTTTCTACAACTGCTTCGGGCAGAGCGAGATCGGCCCGCTGGCCACCGTCCTGGGACCGGACGAGCACGAGGGGCGGATGGACTCCTGCGGGCGGCCGGTCCGCCACGTCGAGGCGAAGGTCGTCGACAAGGACGGCGCGGACGTGCCGGACGGCACGGCGGGTGAGGTGGTGTACCGCTCGCCCCAGCTCTGCCTGGGGTACTGGAACGACCCGGAGGCGACGAAGAAGGCGTTCCGGGACGGCTGGTTCCGCTCCGGAGACCTCGCGGTACGGGACGCGGAGGGGTACTTCACGGTCGTCGACCGGGTGAAGGACGTCATCAACTCGGGCGGCGTGCTGGTGGCCTCGCGGCAGGTCGAGGACGCGCTCTACACCCACCCGGGGGTGGCCGAGGCGGCGGTCGTGGGCCTGCCCGACGAGCGGTGGATCGAGGCGGTCACGGCGGTCGTGGTGCCGCGCGGGGAGGTGACGGAGGCGGAGCTGCTGGCGTACGCGAGGGAGAAGCTGGCCCACTTCAAGGCCCCGAAGCGGGTGCTGTTCGTGGACGCCCTCCCGCGCAACGCGAGCGGCAAGATCCTCAAGCGCGAACTCCGCGACCGCTTCGGGCAGGAGGACCGGCAGGGACGGTAGCCCGGCATGGCCCGGTAGGACCGGCCGGGGCCGGTAGGACCGGTAGCCCGGGTAGGACCGGCCGGGGCCTCAGTCCGCCGGCAGGCCGGTGTCCCGGAGGCGGCGGAGGGTGAGGCGTTCGTGGGCCAGGCGACCGACCAGGGCGCCTCCGTAGACCACGAAACCGACGCCGACCAGCCAGGACTGGACGACCAGCAGCGTGCCGAAGGGGCCGTAGGTGACGGCGTTGGAGGCGATCAGCGGGGAGAACACCAGCTGGGAGAAGACCCGCAGGCCGAGCAGGCCCAGACTGGTCGCCACCGCCCCCGGCAGCAGGGCCCGCCAGCGGACCCGGCCGCCGAGCAGCAGCCGCTGGGAGCCCCAGAAGAAGAGGATGGTGCCGAGCAGGTCGCCGGTGGTGCCGAGGATCGTGCCGACGGTGTCGTTCGACGGGGCGGGGATCTCGACGAGCAGCCCGAGGTAGCAGACCAGCAGGGCCAGCCAGACGACGTGCCGCCACATGGTGTGCCAGCGGGCGGTGGGCAGGTCCCAGACCTTCTCGTACCCGGTCTGCACGGCCGAGCCGAAGGTCAGGCCGAACACGGCGAGGGCCGCGAGCCCGAACGCGGTGGTCCGCTCCAGCGCCAGGTCCGCGGCGCCGAACAGCATCTCGACCCGGGACCGCGAGGACTCGGTGACCCCGAGGGCCTGGCCGAGCCAGCGGCCGAAGCCGGAGCCGCTGCCGGGGGCGGCGGCCGCGACGACCACCAGCAGCGGTACCAGGGTCAGGAAGCCCAGGGCGGCGAAGCCCATGGCCCGGTGCATGAGCTCCATCTCCCGCCCCCGGCTCCACGCCAGCCCGGCCGGGGAGGCCTGGAGCCGGTCGTGGAGCTGGCGGAAGATCGAGGTCACGCCTCATGGACTACCCGGACGGACCCGCCGGCTCTCGGAGGCTCCCCGGAAGTGGGCCCGAAGGGGTGGTTTCGGGGCCCGGCCGAGGTCGCGCCGGATCCCGTCCCCCTCCCCGGGCGCTCCCCGGTCGGCTACCGCGGCTCGCGGAGGTCCATCAGGCGCTTGATCTTGCCCACGGAGCGCTCCAGGGTCTCCGGGTCGACCACCTCGACGGCCACCGAGACCCCGATGCCGTCCTTGACCGCGCGGACCACGGAGGCGGCCGCGGACTGCCGCTGAGCGGAATCCGCCTCCCGGCGCGCCTCCACCCGTACGGTCAGGGCGTCCATCCGGCCCTCCCGGGTCAGCCGCAGCTGGAAGTGCGGGGCCAGACCGGGGGTACGGAGCAGGATCTCCTCGATCTGCGTCGGGTAGAGGTTGACCCCGCGCAGGATGATCATGTCGTCGCTGCGGCCGGTCACCTTCTCCATCCGCCGGAACGCCGGCCGGGCCGTACCGGGCAGCAGCCGGGTCAGGTCCCGGGTCCGGTAGCGGATGATCGGCATGGCCTCCTTGGTGAGCGAGGTGAACACCAGCTCCCCGGACGCGCCCTCCGGCAGCACCTCACCGGTGAACGGGTCCACGACCTCCGGATAGAAGTGGTCCTCCCAGATGTGCAGGCCGTCCTTGGTCTCGACGCACTCCTGCGCCACGCCCGGGCCCATCACCTCGGACAGGCCGTAGATGTCCACCGCGTCGATGTCGAGCCGCTGCTCGATCTCGCGGCGCATCTCCTCCGTCCACGGCTCCGCGCCGAATATCCCCGTACGGAGCGAGGTGCTGCGCGGATCGATGCCCTGGCGCTCCATCTCGTCCAGCAGCGTGAGCATGTACGAGGGGGTCACCATGATGACCTCCGGCCGGAAGTCCTGGATCAGCCGGACCTGCCGGTCGGTCATCCCGCCGGACGCGGGGACGACCGTACAGCCGAGGCGCTCCGCGCCGTAGTGCGCGCCGAGGCCGCCGGTGAACAGGCCGTACCCGTACGCGATGTGCACCAGCTGGCCCGGTCTGCCGCCCGCCGCACGGATGGACCGGGCCACCACGTCCGCCCAGGTGGAGAGGTCGTTGTCGGTGTACCCGACGACGGTGGGGCGGCCGGTGGTGCCGCTGGAGGCGTGGATGCGGCGCACCTCGGAGCGCGGCACGGCGAACATGCCGAAGGGGTACTGCTCGCGCAGGTCGGCCTTGGTGGTGAAGGGGAAGAGGGCGAGATCGGAGAGGGAACGGCAGTCGTCGGGGTGCACACCGGCCTTGTCGAAGGCCTGCCGGTAGTGCGGCACGTGCTCGTAGGCATGGCTCAAGGTGGCGCGCAGCCGCCGCAGCTGGAGCGCGGCCAGCTCGTCGCTGCTCAGCCGCTCGCCGTCGTCGTGGACATCCGCATGCGCCGTCATGCCGTCACCTCATCGTGGACCGTGAACCGGAGCTTTGATTCGAGTCAACCGACCGATCATTCGGTAGATTGCCCCAGCCCGGCGGTGAAATCAATGACTCGAACGAGTGATCGCATGATGGGATGGGCCCATGCCGATCTTCACCACCTATGACGGAACCGAACTCGCCTACCACGTCCGGGGCGAGGGCGAGCCGCTCGTCTGCCTCCCCGGCGGCGCCATGCGGGCCTCCTCCTACCTGGGCGACCTCGGCGGGCTGGCCGCCGGACGCCGGCTGGTCCTCCTCGACCTGCGGGGCACGGGTGGCTCGGCGGTCCCGGCCGACGCGTCCACGTACCGGGTCGACCACCAGGTCGCCGACGTCGAGGCGCTCCGGATCCACCTCGGCCTGGAGCGCATGGACGTACTGACCCACTCGGCCGGCGGCAACCTCGCGCTGCTGTACGCGGCCGCGCACCCCGACCGGCTGCGCCGCCTGGCCCTGATCACCCCGACCTGCTGGGCCGTGGGCCTCGACTCCACCCCGGAGCAGCGCCGGGAGGTGATCCGCAAGCGGGCGGGCGGCGAGCCGTACGACACGGCCATCGCCGCGTACGAGCAGATACTCGGGATCCTGGCGGCCGGCGGCGCCCCCACCCCGGCGGACTGGCGCCGGGTGATGCCCCTCGCCTACGGGCGCTGGGACGAGGAGGCGCGCGCCCACGTCGAGGCGAGCGACCGGGAGAAGAACGCGGTGGCGTCCGCCGCCTTCGCGGGCCCCGGCGCCTTCGACCCGCCCGCCACCCGGGCCGCCCTGCGGCGCGTGGCGGGCGAGGTGCTGGTCCTGGCCGGGGAGCTCGACAACAACCCGACGGCCGCCCTCGCCGCCGAACTCGCGGGGCTCTTCCCGCAGGGCGTCGCCGACGTCCAGCCGGGCGGCGCGCACTTCCCGTGGCTGGACGACCCGAAGTGGTTCGCGGCGCGCGTGGAGGGCTTCCTGGCCACCGGAGCCTGAGCGGCGCGCACACCCGGTCTCCGGCCGCCGCTGCGGCCGCGCGCACCCGGCCTGGGGCCGCGACTGCCGGCCGCGCGGACCACGCGCCGGTGGGCGGGGCCCGAAGGGCCCCGCCCACCGCCCGCTGCGACCCGGCCCACTGAAGCCCCGCGGGTCAGCGCGCCGCGTCCGCCTCCGCCGCCACCGACTTCGCCCAGCGGTAGTCCGCCTTGCCGCTCGGCGAGCGCTGGATGGCCGGCGCCACCACCAGCTGGCGCGGGATCTTGTACCCCGCCAGCCTGGTCCGGCAGTGCCGCTGTATCTCGTCCAGGCTCGGCTCGGGCGCGCCCGTCCGCAGCTGCACCACGGCCGCCACGTGACTGCCCCACTTCGCGTCCGGCACCCCGGCGACGAGGGCGTCGTACACGTCCGGATGGGACTTCAGCGCCTGCTCGACCTCCTCCGGATAGACCTTCTCGCCGCCCGTGTTGATGCACTGCGAGCCGCGCCCGAGGACCGTGACGATGCCCTCCTCGTCCACCGTCGCCATGTCCCCGAGCAGCACCCACCGCTCGGAGCCCTTCCGGAAGAAGGTCTCGGCGGTCTTCGCCGCGTCGTTGTAGTAGCCGAGCGGGACGTGGCCGCGCTGCGCGAGCCGCCCCGGTACGCCCACCGGCACCGGCTCGTGCGTCACCGGGTCGACCACCTGCGTACGGTCGTTGACCACGAGCCGGAAGCCCTTCTCGGGGCCGGAGTCGTCGGCCGCCCTGCCGTTCGACCCGGACTCGGAGGACCCGAAGTTGTTCAGCAGCATGACGTTCGGCACCAGCCGCTGGAACTCGGCCCGTACCGTCTCCGACATGATCGCCCCGGAGGAGGAGACGCTGAACAGCGAGGACAGGTCGGTCCCCTGGAGCGGGCCCTTCAGGGCGTCGATGAGCGGCCGGAGCATCGCGTCGCCCACCAGCGAGACGCTCGACACCCGCTCCTTCTCGATCGTACGGAGCACCTCCTCCGGCGCGTACTTGCGGTGGATGACCACCCGCTGGCCGTAGTTGAAGGCGATGAACGAGGTCAGCGTCGAGGTGCCGTGCATCAGCGGGGGAGCCGGGAAGAAGGTCAGCCCGGCGCCCTTCGACGCGACCCGCTCGGCGAGCTCCTCGGGCCGCTTCACCGGCTCGCCCGAGGGTTCGCCGCCGAAGAGCCCCGCGAAGAACAGGTCCTCCGCGCGCCACATGACGCCCTTGGGCATGCCGGTGGTGCCGCCCGTGTAGATGATGAACAGGTCGTCGGGGGAGCGGGGCGCGAAGCCGCGCGCGGGCGAGCCGGCCGCCTCCGCGTCCGCGTACGCGACCGGCGCGATCGACGGCTCCGGGGCGCCCTCCGGGGCGGCCCCGACGCGGATCAGGTGGCGCAGCTTCGTCGTCTGCGGGAGGGCGGCGGCCACGCGCCCGGTGAACTCGCCCTCGAAGACGAGCGCGGCGAGGTCGGCGTCGTTGTAGAGGTAGACCAGCTCCTCCTCCACGTACCGGTAGTTGACGTTCACCGGTACGAGGCGGGCCTTGAGGCAGGCCAGGACGGTCTGGAGGTACTCGATGCCGTTGTAGAGGTGCAGGCCCAGGTGCTCGCCGGCCGTCAAGCCGCTGTCCAGCAGGTGGTGCGCGATGCGGTTGGCCGCGGTGTCCAGTTCCGCGTACGTGAGGCGGCGCTCGGCGCCGGTGCCGGGGTGGTCCACGTACACCAGGGCCTCGCGGTCCGGAACCACGTCGACGACCGACTCGAACAGGTCGGCAAGGTTGTACTCCACCGTTCCTCCTCACCCCCGAGGTTTCCCGTTGCCGGGCCGTGGCTGTCGCCCGCGGCGGTCATTAGAGCGCCGCTCAGCCCAAGTGGGAAGGGCGCGGCCGAAGAAAACTGACTGTGTGTCAGAAAACTATTGAACTGCACCCGGCCCTCCTGCAACCTGTTCTAGGTCTTGAGACGGGAGGACGGCAATGGGTGGGACGGAACACCTGAACGTGGAGCGCCACGGCGCCACGCTGGTGCTCACCATGAACCGGCCGGAGGCGAAGAACGCGCTTTCGCTGCCGCTGCTGGTGGGGCTGTACGACGGCTGGCTGGAGGCGGACGCCGACGACACGATCCGCTCGGTGGTCCTGACGGGCGCGGGCGGGGACTTCTGCGCCGGGATGGACCTCAAGGCGCTGGCCGGGAAGGGGATGGCGCGCGACCAGTACCGGGACCGGCTGGGGGCCGACCCCGACCTGCACTGGAAGGCGATGCTCCGCCACCACCGGCCGCGCAAGCCCGTGATCGCGGCGGTGGAGGGGTACTGCGTGGCCGGCGGGACCGAGATCTTGCAGGGCACGGACATCCGGGTGGCGGGCGCGGGCGCCACCTTCGGACTCTTCGAGGTGAAGCGGGGCCTGTTCCCGATCGGCGGCTCGACGGTACGCCTGCCCCGGCAGATCCCGCGCACGCACGCCCTGGAGATGCTGCTGACCGGCCGGCCGTACTCGGCGGAGGAGGCGGCCCGGATCGGGCTGGTCGGGCAGGTCGTCCCCGAGGGGACCGCCCTGGCCAAGGCCCTGGAGATCGCCGAGCAGGTCAACGCGTGCGGGCCGCTGGCCGTCGAGGCCGTGAAGGCCTCGGTCTACGAGACCGCCGAACTGACGGAGACGGAGGGCCTGGCCTCGGAACTGCTGCGGGGCTGGCCGGTCTTCGACACCGCGGACGCGAAGGAGGGGGCGCGGGCCTTCGCCGAGAAGCGGCCCGCCGTGTACCGGCGGGAGTGACCGCCGGCCGTCCGGAAGTGGCCAGGCCCCGTGCGTGATCCCCGCCCCAGCCGTTCGGAACACCAGAACATCGGAGAGACAGCCATGACACCCGCCGCGTCCCCGCCAGAGGTGCTGCGCGCGCCCCTGGTCGTCGAGTTCCCGTTCACCCGCTCCCTCGGGCCCGTCCAGAGCGCCTTCCTCACCGGGCTGCGCGAGCGCGTCGTCCTCGGCGTCAAGACCGCCGACGGCAAGGTGATGGTCCCGCCCGTCGAGTACGACCCCGTCACCGCCGAGGAGATCCGCGAACTCGTCGAGGTCGGTGCCACCGGAACCGTCACCACCTGGGCCTGGAACGGCTCCCCGCGCCCGAACCAGCCGCTCGGCACCCCCTTCGCCTGGGTCCTGGTCCGCCTCGACGGCGCCGACACCGCGATCCTGCACGCCCTCGACGCCCCCGGCCCCGAGGCCGTCCGCACCGGCATGCGGGTACGGATCCGCTGGGCGGACGAGCGCGGCGGAGCCATCACCGACATCGCCTGCTTCGAACCCCACGACGCCGCGGAAGGCGTGGAAGCCACGGAGGCCGCGGAGGCCGCGGCAACGGCGGAGGCCGCGCAAGCGGCCCCGCACGACGGGCAGTTCGCCGACGCCGTCACCGGCATCGTCGCCGCCGCCCGCCTCGACTACACGTACAGCCCCGGCCGCGCCCAGACCGCGTACATCAACGCGCTCGCCGAGCGGCGGACCGTCGGCGAGCGCTGCCCCTCCTGCCACAAGGTGTACGTACCGCCGCGCGGCGCCTGCCCGACCTGCGGGGTGGCCACCACCGAGCAGGTCGAGGTCGGCCCGGCCGGCACCGTCACGACGTACTGCATCGTCAACATCAAGGCCAAGAACCTGGACATCGAAGTCCCGTACGTCTACGCCCACATCGCCCTCGACGGCGCCGACCTCGCCCTGCACGGCCGGATCGGCGGCATCCCCTACGACCAGGTCCGCATGGGCCTGCGCGTCGAACCCGTGTGGACCGAGGGCGGCCGCCACCCCGACCACTACCGCCCCACCGGCGAGCCGGACGCCGACTACGACGCGTACAAGGAGCTCATCTGATGCCCACGACGAGCAGGTACGCGCGGGACGTGGCCGTCGTGGCCTTCGCGCAGAGCGACCACCTGCGCCGCAGCGACGAACTCAGCGAAGTCGAGATGGTCATGCCGGTCCTGCACCGGGTGCTCGCCCAGACCGGTCTGAAGGCCGGCGAGATCGGCTTCACCTGCTCCGGATCCAGCGACTACCTCGCCGGCCGGGCCTTCTCCTTCACCATGACCCTCGACGGGGTCGGCGCCTGGCCGCCGATCTCCGAGTCGCACGTCGAGATGGACGGCGCCTGGGCCCTGTACGAGGCCTGGGTCAAGATCCAGACCGGCGAGGCCGACACCGCGCTGGTCTACTCGTACGGGAAGTCCTCCCCGGGATCCGTACGGGACGTCCTGACCCGGCAGCTCGACCCCTACTACCTCGCTCCGCTCTGGCCCGACTCGGTGGCCCTGGCCGCCCTCCAGGCCCAGGCGCTGATCGACGCGGGGGAGACCGACGAGGGCGCCCTCGCGGCCATCGGCGCCCGCAGCCGGGCCGCCGCCGAGGCCAACCCGCACGCCCAGCTCCGCGGCGACGCCGTCCCGCAGGGCGGCTACCAGGTCCGGCCGCTGCGTACGGGAGACTGCCCGCCCATCGGCGACGGAGTGGCGGCCGTCATCCTCGCGGCGGGCGACACCGCGCGGCGGCTGTGCGCGCGCCCCGCCTGGATCACCGGCATCGACCACCGCATCGAGGCGCACGGCCTGGGCCTGCGCGACCTCACCGACTCCCCGTCCACCCGGATCGCCGCCGAGCACGCGGGCGTGTTCGACGCCCCGGTGGACACCGCCGAACTGCACGCGCCCTTCTCCTCCCAGGAGGTCGTCCTCCGCAAGGCGCTGGGACTCGGCGGGGACGACGTCGTGGTCAATCCCTCCGGCGGGGCGCTCGCCGCGAACCCGGTCATGGCCGCCGGTCTCATCCGGATCGGCGAGGCAGCAGCCCGGATCCACCGCGGCGAGTCCGACCGGGCCGTCGCGCACGCCACCTCCGGCCCCTGCCTCCAGCAGAACCTGGTCGCCGTCCTGGAAGGGGAACCCGCATGACGCGTACGGGAAAGGAGCCGGTCGCCGTCGTCGGCATCGGCCAGACCAAGCACGTCGCCGCCCGCCACGACGTCTCCCTCGCCGGCCTCGTGCGCGAGGCCGCGCTGCGCGCCCTCGCCGACGCCGAGCTGACCTGGGCGGACATCGACGCGGTCGTCATCGGCAAGGCACCCGACTTCTTCGAGGGCGTGATGATGCCGGAGCTGTACCTGGCGGACGCCCTCGGGGCGGTCGGCAAGCCCATGCTCCGCGTCCACACGGCCGGTTCGGTCGGCGGCTCCACGGCCCTCGTCGCCTCCCACCTCGTCGCCGCCCGGGTCCACCGCACCGTCCTGACCCTGGCGTTCGAGAAGCAGTCCGAGTCCAACGCCATGTGGGGCCTGTCGCTGCCCGTTCCGTTCCAGCAGCCGCTGCTGGCGGGGGCCGGCGGGTTCTTCGCCCCGCACGTGCGCGCGTACATGCGGCGCACCGGCGCGCCCGACACGGTCGGCTCGCTCGTCGCGTACAAGGACCGCCGCAACGCGCTGAAGAACCCGTACGCGCACCTGCACGAGCACGACATCACCCTGGAGAAGGTCCAGGCCTCGCCGATGCTCTGGGACCCGATCCGGTACTCCGAGACCTGCCCCTCCTCGGACGGGGCCTGCGCGATGATCCTCACCGACCGCGAGGGCGCGGCCCGTTCGCCGCGGCCGCCGGCCTGGGTGCACGGCGGGGCGATGCGCAGCGAGCCGACCCTCTTCGCGGGCAAGGACTTCGTGTCGCCGCAGGCGGGCAAGGACTGCGCGGCCGACGTCTACCGGCAGGCCGGGATCACCGATCCGCGGCGGGAGATCGACGCGGTGGAGATGTACGTGCCGTTCTCCTGGTACGAGCCGATGTGGCTGGAGAACCTCGGCTTCGCGGAGGAGGGGGAGGGCTGGAAGCTCACCGAGGCGGGGGTCACCGAACTCGACGGCGACCTCCCGGTGAACCCGTCGGGCGGGGTGCTGTCCACCAACCCGATCGGCGCCTCGGGCATGATCCGCTTCGCGGAGGCGGCGCTCCAGGTCCGCGGCCGGGCCGGCGAACACCAGGTCCCGCAAGCCCGCCGGGCCATGGGTCACGCGTACGGCGGCGGCGCGCAGTTCTTCGCGATGTGGCTGGTGGGAGCCGAACCCCCCGCCTCATGAACGGACTCGGACCCCGGAGGCGGGCGCGCGGGGTGGTGCCGGACCGGCCACGGGTGACTCACCGTGGCCTGTGCGGCACCCGCTGCGATGGTTACTCTGGCCCCCGGACGACGTACCGGGAGTACCGGGAGGAGCACGCACGTGGCCGAGAGCATGACTTCACAGCCCCTGGCAGCCGGCTGGGGCAAGCCGGACCTCGATCTCAGCGGGGCGGACTGGCAGTCGAGCAGCCGGGGGGCGGGCGACGTCCAGATCGCCTTCGTCGAGGGGTTCATCGCGATGCGCAACAGCGAACACCCCGAGAGCCCCTCGCTGATCTTCGCGCCCGACGAGTGGCGCAAGTTCGTACTGGGCGCGAGGGGCGGCGAGTTCGACCTGACGTAGCCGGCGATCGGTGCCCCCGGAGCCCGCGCCGGCCGCGGGCCCGCGGGCCCGGCTCCCGAACCCCCTTGCACCCCGCGGAGCGCCCCTGCACCATGGGGGCATGACGATCATCCGCCGAAAGGGCGATGCCGCGTAGACGGCCCGGCGCGCTGCGCGCCGAACGAGGAACGTACGAGGACCGCCGCCCGCCCGCCTGGGCCTGGCAACTGCCCTCCGTGGACCGGCTCCCGCCCGCCGCCGCGGCCGCGGTCCACTGGGCCCGGCCCGGCCGGGGCGACGAGGTCGCGGAGCTGCTGACCCGGTACCGGGCCTTCTTGCGCCGACCCGGCAGCCTCCTGCTGGCGGCCCCGTCCTCCTGCCCGGCCTGCCCCGGCTGCGCGCGCGACGACGTCGCCGTCGTCCGGGACGAACTGGCCGACCTCCACCGCACCCTGCCGCCCGCCGCCCGTACCGCGCTGGGCCGTGTCCTGCACGGCCTGGACGCGGAGTTCCGCCGGCGCACCCTCCCCGAACCGGACCCGCCCGCCGGCCGGTGGGCCGACTGGAGCGGCCGGCCCCGCGCCTGGTGGCACCGCCGGATCTACGAGAACGGGGGCCGGGAGTTTTACTGAGGCGTGGGCGGTGGCGTCGGGGGCGTCCGCGGGAGCCGCTCCACCACCACCCGCGGCCATGCCGCCGCCAGCACCAGCAGCCACACCAGTTGTACGGCCGCCGCCCCCCGGGCCACCGCCCCCGCCACCAGTACGACGGCCAGCGGCGGCCCCACCAGCAGCAGAACCTCCCGCCTCGCGCGACCCGAGCCGGCCGCCGCCACCCCCGCGATCGCCAGGTACACCGCGCCGCTCCCGCAGAGCAGCCACCGCACCGACCCCGGAACCGGGTGGTCCGTGTACTCCACCGCGTCGCCGAGCGCCGCCGCCAGCGCCGCCACCGAGCCCGCGACGAAGCAGTGCAGCGGCAGGACCAGTCGTACCGGAAGGACGTCCCACGCCAGCAGCGGCACCCCCTCCGCCCCGTGCCGCAGCGACAGCGACCACAGCAGGAGCAGCAGCAGGAACGCGCCGACGCCCACCCCGTACAGCGCCGCGTCCCACTCCACCACCGAGGCGGCGGCCACCACCTGGGCCACCGCCTCGCCCAGCACGATCAGCTGGAACAGGCCCAGCCGCTCCCCGAGGTGCGGCGCGTCCATCAGCGCCGCCACCGGCTTGGGCGAAGCCCGCCGCCTGCGCGCCTCCTCCCGCGCGTACTGCGCGTCCACCCGGGCGGCCAGGCGCGCGCCGGACACGGAGAACATCACCGCCAGGTCGATGGCCAGTCCCAGCGCCCACAGCGCGTACCGGGCCGTCCCGTCGAACCACATCGACACGATCCACGGCGTCAGGCCCAGTCCCAGCTGGGTGATCGGCAGGTCCGGCACGTACTCGCCGCGGCGCTCCCACGCCTTGCCGGCCAGCGATCGCACCAGGATGTACGCCAGAGCGAACGCCCCCGCCCGGTCCTCCCGTACGCCGTGCACCGAAGCCGCCATCACCGCCATGCCGAACATCCCGGCCAGCACCGTCCACGTGCGCGCCTCCTCGCCGCTGACGTTCCCGTACACCGTGAACAGCATCCAGCCCGTCCAGAACGCCAGGAACATCACCGCGTACAGCGCCACATCGGTCCGGCCCGGGCCGCCGTGCAGCAGGTGCGCCAGCTGGGCGACGCCCGCCACCGCCGTCAGATCGAAGAACAGCTCCAGCCAGGAGGCGTGCCGTTCGCCCTCCGAGGGCGCCGACGCTGCAGGCGCGGAATCGGTCATACCGGGATGATAGGTAGGGTGGCGGTATGAGTGGCCAGAGCGACCTGAGAAAACTGCTGAGCGGCATGCGCCCCGAGCTGCACGAGGGGCGGTACGTCTTCTGCACGGTCCCCGGGGCCACCGCGCCCCCGGCCGGAGCCACCCCCGTCGCCACCGTCCTGGAGGCCGAAGGGCTCACCCTCGTCCTGCGCCAGGAGGAAGCCGACGCCGCCGGCCTCGCCTACGACTACACCGCAGGATGGATCACCCTGCGCATCCACTCCGCCCTCGACGCCGTCGGCCTCACCGGAGCCTTCGCCGCCGAGCTCGCCGCGCACGGACTCAGCTGCAACGTCATCGCCGGGTACCACCACGACCACCTCTTCGTGCCCGCCGACCGGGCGGCCGAAGCCGTGGCCGTACTGGAAGAACTGGCAACCCGTTCGATGTAATTGAGACACCGGTAAACGGCCCGGACGCCCGTTTCCGAAGAATCCGATCTTTCTCGGCCGAACCCCTTCCCGCGTGCGTGCGCGGGCGTACGCTGATGCCCCGAACCGGCCTGGGGGGTACCAGCCATGACGGAACGCCCGACCCGCAGACGGCGCAAAATGTTCGAACGCGAGGCCGAACTCGCCACCGTGGACGAGGCCCTGGAGCAGCTCGGCGGCTCCGGTACCGGCTCCGGTACCGGCTCCGGCGACGGCTCCGGTACCGGCATCCGATCCGGTGCCGGCATCCGATCCGGTGCCGGCATCCGATCCGGTGCCGGCTCCGGTCCTGGTGTCGGCACGGGCGGCGGCACCGGCGGCGGCGCAGGCGGCACGCTGCTCGCCTTCTCCGGTCCCGCCGGCCTCGGCAAGACCACCCTCCTCGCCGAAGTGCGCCGCCGCGCCCTCGCCCGCAACTGCACCCTGCTGGCCGCCCGCGGCGGCGAACAGGAGCAGAGCCAGCCCTTCCACGTCGCCCGCCAGCTCATCCAGCCCCACCTGGCCGGCCGCTCCGAGGAGGAACTGCACGCCGCCCTCGGCAGCTGGTACTCCATCGTCGGCCCGGCACTCGGCCTGTGCGCCCCCGAACAGGGCGCCCCGCCCGACCCCCAGGGCCTGCGCGACGGCCTCGACTGGGTCCTCACCCACCTCACCGTGCAGCGCGCCCCCGTCGCCCTCGTCCTCGACGACGCCCACTGGGCCGACCCCGAATCCCTCTCCTGGCTCGCCTCCTTCGCCCCGCGCGCCGAACACCTCCCGCTGCTCCTCGTCGTCGCCTACCGCCCCGAGGAACTCCCGTCCCACGCCGAGGCCTTCCGTACGCTGCCCGGCCGCGCGGGACACCGCCCGCTGGCCCTCGCACCGCTCACCGAGGCCGCCGTCTCCACCCTGGTCCGCGAGGCCGTCGGCGACCACGCCGACGACGCCTTCTGCCGGGAGGCCTGGGCCGTCACCACCGGCAACCCCTTCGAGGCCGTCGAGCTCACCGCCAAGGTCCGCGACAAGGGCCTCGACCCCACCTCGGCCAGCGCCCCGCTGCTGCGCGACCTCGCCGCCGCCCAGCACGGCAGCGGCCTCGTTTCCCGCTTCGAGCGGCTCGGCCCGTCCACCGTCCGCTTCGGCTGGGCCTGCGCCGTCCTCGGCACCGCCATCCCGCAGGAACTCGCCGCCCGGGTCGCCGGGCTCGGCCCCGAGGAGGCCGCCGGAGCCACCGCGCGGCTGCGGGAGGCCCGCATCCTGTCCGGGCCCGGCGAAGAGCGCGACACCGGGCTGGAGTTCGTCCACCCGCTCATCGCCACCGCCCTCTACCGGGCCATCCCCGACGCCCTGCGCGTCGCGCTCCACGGACAGGCCGCCGTGGCCGTCGTCGACGCCGGACTCGGGTCCTCCGCCGCCGCCCGCCACCTGTTGGAGACCCACCCCGAGAACGACCCCTGGGTGGTACGGACCCTGCGCGCGGCCGCCGCCGAGAACCTGCGGGCCGGCGCTCCCGAGGCCGCCCGCCGCCAGCTCGCGCGCGCCCTGCGCGAACCCCCGGACTTCGACGAGCGCGCCGCCGTGCTGTACGAGCTCGGCTGCGCCTCCCTCCTCACCGAGCCGGCCAACACCGTCAACCACCTGCGGGCCGCGCTCGCCGAACCCTTCGACGACCCGGCCCTGCGCCAGGGCATCGTCATCCGGCTCGCCCAGGTCCTCGCCCACAGCGACCGCCTCGCCGACGCCTCGGACGCGCTCGCGCGGGAGATCCCGTACACCCGGGACGTCCGGGCCCGACTGCGCCTGCAGTCCGAGCAGTTCATGTGGGACGCCTTCGACGCCGGCGAGCCCGACTCCCCGGCGCGCTCGCGCCGGCTGGCCCGGCTCGCGGACCGGCTGACCGGCCGCGACCTCACCGAGCGGTACGTCATCGGGCTGCGAGCCTGGGACGCCTGCCTGCGCGGGGAGCCGGTGGACGTGGTCCTGCACCACGCGGTACGCGCCCTGGGCGCGGAGTTCAGCTGGGCGCACGAGGACCGGGGCTTCGAGGTGCCGGTGCTCGCCGCCATGGTCCACATGTACGCGGACCGGCCCGGCCGGGCGGAGGAGCTGTTCGAGGCGGGCACCTCCGAGTTCGAGCGGCAGGGCTGGCGCGGGGCCCACCTGTCGTTCGCGTACAGCCTGCGCGCGTACATCCGTTACCGGCGCGGGCGGCTCGCGCAGGCCGAGGAGCTGGCCCGGGCCGGGTTGCGGCTCGCCGAGCGGGTGGGGCGCGGCACGCCCGTGCACTGGTACGCCATCGCGATCCTCGCCACGACCCTGCTCGCGCGGGGACGGGTGGACGAGGCGTGGGAGCTGGCGCGGGAGCACGCGTTCGGCGAGTCCTTCCCGGCGGCGGTGGTCTTCCCGGACGCGCAGACCGTGTACGCCGAACTGCTGCTGGCCCGCGGCCAGACGAAGGCGGCGGCGGCCGAACTGGAGTCCGTGGACCGCAGGCTGAGCCCGCGCGGCATCCGGAACCCGTCCTGGTGCCCGTGGCAGCTGCACCTGGCCCGGGCCGTGGCGGCGGAGGACCCCGGCCGGGCCAGGGCCCTGGCGGCCGACGCGATCCGGAGGGCCCGCGCCTTCGGCGCCCCGTCGGGGGTGGGGCAGGCGCTGCGGGTGGCGGCGGAGGTGGCGGCTCCGGAGGAACGGGAGGGGCTGCTGCGGGAGGCGGTGGAGCTGCTGTCCGCCTCGCCGGCGGGGTACGAGCTGGCGTGCGCGCTGGCCGCGCTGGGGACGGAGCTCGGCGACGCGGAGCTGCTGGCGCGGGCGGTGGTGACGGCGGGGGAGTGCGGGGCGGACGGCCTCGTGGCGAGTCTGGGCGGCGCCGTGGGGGACGGGGCGTGGGCGGACGGGCCGACGGAGGAGGAGCTCCGGCTGGCGGAGCTGGCGGTACGGGACGCCCCGGCGGCCCGGGGCCGGGACCTGTCCCCGGTGTACCGCAAACTGGGCACGGACCGGGCCGGCCTCGCGGAAGCCCTGGAGGCACACGCGCGCCACCGCTGAAGCCCCCGTGCACGGGCGGGACCCGATCCCGGAGGACGCGGAGGTACGGGGCGGGGGCGGCACGCGGCATGGCAGAAGCCGAAGCCGAAGCCGGAGCCCGCGCCGAACCGGGGCCGGGCCAGCGCCGGCCGTCGGTACGGCCGCGAGGCACGGTCCCCTGGGGTGCGGACCTCGGGGCCGGCGGCGGTGCCCCAAGGCGGGGACCCCGTACGCGGGAGGGGCGCCTCCGAGGCGCGCGGTCCGGGGCCAAGGCCCCCATCCCGGGGTACGGGCCAGGGGTAGGGGCGACGACCCCGGGGTGCGGTCCGGGGCCAAGGCCCCCCGGGGGGTGCGGTCGGGAGGCAGGGGCAGCGACCCCGGAGTGTGGGCCGGGGCAATGCCCCCACCCCGGGGTACGGGCCAGGGGGCAGGGGCCGCGACCCCGGGGGTGCGGACAAGCGGGCAAGGGCCCCCACCCGGGGGTGAGGTCCGGAAAGAGGGGCGGTGACCCCGGGGGTGCGGACAAACGGGCAAGGGCCCCCACCCGGGGGTGAGGTCCGGAGGGGGGCGGCGACCCCGGGGGTGGGGGCCGGGGGCAAGGGCCCCACCCCGGGGCGCGGTCCGGAGGGGGGCGGTGACCCCGGGGTGTGAGCCGGTGCCAATGCCCCTACCC
>NZ_LGDB01000236.1:0-33690 GCF_001279655.1 Streptomyces sp. WM6372
GCAGTGCACGGACCCGCGGGCCCTGGAGATCTGCTGGGCAAGGGGCCTGCCCACTGCGATCTGAAATCGGCCCAGTTTGGTCTGAGAGACAAGCCCTAGTCGCCGTGCCCTTGCAGGCCGCCTCGACGGCACCAACGTCTTCTTGGAGCCGCTCGGATCGGAAGGGCAGGACCTGCTGGCCGCGGTCTGCGGCCAGAGCCGGATCGACGCCGAACCGCAGGCGGTCGAGCGCATCCTGGCCGCCTGCGGCGGCCTGCCCTTGGCGCTGCGTCTGGCGGCCGCCCGCATCGTGAACCGTCCCAACTGGCCCCTGCATGTCCTCGCCGACCGACTGGCCGACCCTCCAAACCGACTCGAGGTGCTGTCCGCGAACGACGCCTCGGTGCGTGCCGTATTCGCGATGAGCTACCAGGCGCTTCTCGACGGCGGACGACCTAGGGAGGTAGACGCTGCCCGCGCCTTCCGCCGTCTTGGCCTATGGCCGGGGCACCCGTTGTCCCTGGAAGCCGCCGCAGCCCTACTCGGCGAGCAGATGGACGCCACCGCAGACCTACTCGACGTCCTGGTCGATGCCCATATGCTGCAGTCATCGGAGGCCAACACCTACCGCTTCCACGATCTGGTGGCTGGGTACGCGAGCGAACTCGCTCACACTCAAGACACCGCAGAAGCCCGAGCCGCCGCCATCAGCCGTCTGCTCTCCTGGTACGCCGCCGCTGTCCACCACGCCGACTCGCTCTGTTGGCCGTACGAGAGCACGCGCGTGGCCGATCCGCCCTCCAGCTCCGCCCCGCTGCCCGAATTCGCCTTGGCCGAGGACGCGCTGGCCTGGCTGCGCCATGAGATACCCGCCATCCGGGATGCTGTCCGGCGGGCCGGAGACTGCGGCATGCCCCACATCGCCTTCTCGATCGCCACCATGCTGTTCGGCTATGGGAACAGCTTCTGGTGGGACGGACAGTGGGAGGCCGTCGCCACCGATACGCTCGCCATTGCCAGAACCCACGGGGAGCACAAGGTCGAGGCGGACTTGCACAACCTTCTGGCCGCAAGCCACGGCAAGGCAGGCCGGCACGACGCCTGCCTGACTCACCTGAAAGCCGGAGAAGAACTCCACACCGCCGAAGGCAACATGCGCGGTCTTGCTGCAGTCCTTCGCAACAAGGCACTGCTCCTCGACGAACTAGGACGTCTCGACGAGGCCTTCGAAGCAGCTGAGCACTCGGTCGAGCTGCATCGACAGGTCGAGGGCCGCGACAACATGATCGCACTCCACGGCCTGGCTGGCCTCCACCTGAAAGCCGGCAACGCCCTCGCCGCCGAACCCCTCTACCGCCAGGTGCTGGAAGAGTTCCGGCGCGACCGCCTCCCCGGGCCGGTCGTCGCCACCCTGATCAACCTCGGTGACACCCTCCGGCACCTCGGGCAGCAACAGGACGCCCTCATCGCGCTCAGCGAAGCGGTCACCATTGCCGAGACCCTCGGAGATCACTCCGCCACAGCGGACGCCCTCGAGACAACCGCCCGGGCCCACGCCCACTTCGGGGACCTGAAAGCGGCCCGAGACTGCTGGACCCGCGCCCTGGCACTCGCCCGCCAGTCCGGTACCACACGGGTGATCACCGACAGTCTCAAGGGACTGGAGTCACTCGACCCCTCCACGGCGCCCTGCCACGCCGAATCGCCCAGTGGGAGCTCCCCAAGGTGCCGGTGACCATGCTTCGGCAACCATGGCCATGATCGAGAAATCGGACCGCCGGGCGGGGCTTCGTCGTGCCAACGCGGCGCTCGACCGGCGGCTACAGCGTCCGGCCGTCCCCTTCCTTCGACCGCCAGCCACAGCGCACTATGGCTCTTTCCTCTGACCGTCCGGCCAGTAGGGTGCCGGATGTTCTGCGGCCGCCAGGTGAGCGCAGCGTTGACCGCGATGCTTGAACTTTCACGCGCACTCGTGGACGGTGCCCTGCCGGTTGTTGTATGTGCCGCTAGACCATGCAGCGGTGCCGTCGGCACGGTAGACAACGAAATTGCCGTCGTCCTGGACCACAGCCCGTCCGCCATAGACGTTCTTGACGATTACGCAAGCGGTACTGTCGCCCGCGTGAAGCCAGAGCATGCCGCGGGAGGAGAAACCGAGGGTTGACGGGGCCTGCGGCAGCACATCGGTTCCCGCAGCCCACATGGCATGGTTGTCGCTGTTGCGGTACAGGACCAGGTTACCGTCGCACTGAAGTACTAGGTGGACAGTGCTGGACCGTGATTCGGTGCCGCAGCCCCAGTCTTGCGTGGCGAAGGCCAGCGGATACACCTGGTTTGCAGCGAAGGCGGTGGAGCCCGACGCTAATAGCATTGCCAGAGCAGCCACGCCGGCGATACCAAAACGCCTTATAGTCTTATTCACGAAATTTTCCCTCGATCTGATAGTGCAATGTCGCCCGATAAGCAAGCCAAGCGAGCCCGCTGTGCCGCCAGCGCACAGGGCTGGCGGCCGCGAGATTAATTGCGCGGTGACGGGCTTGGCTCCAGCGACAATCGGAATGTTCCGTCGTTCCAGCTATGCCAGACCGGCGTCCTTGTTCCCAGGCGTTCGTTCTCGACGGCCCGGCCTTGTCCCGTCCCCGATGGTGATGCCCTGAACTCGACCACTTCTGGGCCGCCGGGGCCGGGAAGGCCAATCCCGTCAAGGCCGTCACGAGGGTGAGTCAGCCCTTCCGTCAGCGGGAGCCCGGACTTTGCGCCGTCAACTCCAGGCCTGGTTCCTGCCACCATTCCAGAACTTGACGTATACGTCACCCTCCTTGTTGCTGTCCAGGTAGGCCCCGGTCTGGCGGTTCTTGAGGCGGAAGTGGCTGCCATCCCAGTCCTCGTACCACTGCTCGTACCAGTTGGCCGGGCTGGAGCAGCGTTCCGTATAGACAATGCCCACGCCGGTGTTCTGGTCGGGATACCAGGCTGTGAGGCATCGGCCGGACGGGTCCTTGAGCGTCCAGGAGTGGCCGTCCGGACTTTCCAGGTTGTCCTGGGACTCGAACCAGTTGCTGGTGTATGTATTGGTCCCGCCGCAGTGCCAGAGCGCCTTCGCATCGGCGCCGACGATCCCGCCGTCTGTGGAGGAGGTCAGACACCCACCTGTCGCCCAGTTCTTCCAATACACCATATTTTCGCTCGCGTGAGCCGGAACAGCACCCGCCCATACCATCATCGGCACGGCCACCAGTACACCCAACTTTGCGATTATGCGATTCTTCAACGTGGTCTCTCCTTCTGGATCCGGCGCGTGAACGCGCCAGCCGCTTTGTCGGTGACAGCAGTATTCCGAGAGCGGCCAACAAGCGCCTAACGATCGCCTAACAGCCCCTGTGATGATCTTGCATGAGCTGTCAGTCCGGGACTGTAAATCGTTCGGTGCAACTCCCGATCAAGGAAGATGCACCGATGACCAGTGAGAACGTGCCGAGAGCGAGACCGTCGAGCCGTCCGAGCCGAAGCTGTCGAGGGCGGTGGACGACCGGCTGATCGACTAGCTAGTGTCCCGGGCCCAGTCCGAGGGTCTGCAGCTGACCGGTGAGGGCGGGCTGCTCCAGCAGCTGACGAAGAGGCTGCTGGAGTCTGCCCTGGAGGGCGAGATCACCGATCACCTCGGCTATGACAAGCACGATCCGGCCGGGAAGAACGGCGGTAACAGCCGCAACGGAACCCGCGCGAAAACCGTCCTGACCGACGTCGGCCCGGTCGAGATATCGGTACCGGGACCGTGACGGATCCTGTCCGGGTCGGGGCGTGAGGGTTCGGTTGCCCGTCTGATGGCGTTGGATGCCCGGGGTGGGTTGACGTCTACTCATGTGTGCTTGGTGGCGTCGGGGCTTGGTGTTTCGGTCCGAACGGTGCGCCGTTGGGTTGAGGCGGCCCCCAGGGAGAGCCGGACGGGGCCTTTACCGCGGCCGCATTTCACGGTCACCTCTCGCGTGCGGGGGCTTTTGGCAGTGTGGGGCGGGGACGTGGCTGCGGTCCATCGGGAGCTGGTCTCCGAGTCCCGGGCGGCCGGGGACTGGGAGCCGGTGCCGTCGTTGGCGACGTTGCAGCGTGTGGTGGCACGCGACCTATCCAAGGGGGAGCGGGCAGGTCTGCGTGGTGGTTAGGGGCCCGTCGTCGGTTCGATGTGTACGGCAAGCGCCCGCGGACGCATCGGAACGCGTGTTGGGAGGGTGATCACAAGCGGGTCCCGGTGCGTGTGGAGCCCGAGGGCTCTGCGGTGTGTCCGTGGGGGACGTGGTTCATCGATGTCGCGACGAGGGTGATCGTGGGGGTGGCGGTTACTCCGCACCAGCCCGCCCGGGACGCGGTCCTGGCCGCGTTGCGCTCGGGGACCAGCCGCACAGAGCCGTACGGGCCGTTCGGCAGCTTGCCCGGGGTGGTGCGTGTGGACCGGGGCAAGGAGTTCTTGTGCCGGACGGTGGAGCGTGCTCTGGGTGTTTCGCGGTTCCGGTGGATGATCTGCCGGCGTACAAGCCGTACCGGAAGGGCACCGTCGAGGCCCTGAACGGTGCGGTGGAGGAGATGCTGCTGGTCTCGCTGCCGGGCTATACGCGTCGTGCTCGGCCCGTAGAGGCGTACCGCCCAGATCCGGTGGAGGATCTGCTCTCGTACCCGGACTTCGTGAAGGCCCTGCTGGACGGGGTGGCTTGGTGGAACACCGAGCACCACCCGGCTGACCTCACCGACGGCCAGACGCCTGCGGAAGCCTGCCGCTGGAGGACCGGGTGCTGTTGGTAGTCGCTTACCGGCGCACGAACCTGACGATGCGCCGACTCGCCCCATTGTTTGGCATCTCGAAGTCGGCGGTCGACCGCATCATCGACCAGCTCGGCCCGCTCATCGCATTCCAGTCTCGGCGCCGGTTCGCCAAGGACACCGTGCTGGTAGTCGATGGCACCCTGGTGCCTACCCGGGACCACAGCATCGCTGAACAGTCAAAGAACTACCGGTACGCCACCAACCACCAGGTCGTCATTGACGCGGATATCCGCCTGGTCGTTGTGGTCGGTGAGCCTTTGCCCGGCAATCGCAACGACTGCCGGGCATGGGAGGAGTCTGGCGCGAAGGCCGCCGTGGGCAGGACCCTCACGATGGCCGACGGCGGCTATCCGGGCACCGGCCTCCTCATCCCCCACCACCGCACCCCGGGCGAAGAGTTGCCGGGCTGGAAGCGCGAGCACAATCGATCGCACAAACAGGTCCGGGCCCGCGTCGAGCACGTCTTCGCCCGCATGAAGACCTGGAAGATCCTCCGCGACTGACGGCTCAAGGGCGGCGGGGTCCGACACGCCATGCTCGGCATCGCCTGACTGCACAACCTCGCTCTCACGGGATGGCTTGTGCCGCATACGAGACCTGAGAGGTTCCCGGGGGACGGCTCCCCCTCGCAGGTCTCCACCCGGGCGTGGCCCCTGCTCGCGGCCCAGAGGGCGAGACGGGCCTGCGCGCCCGGTTGAAGGCCGGGCTGGGGGACAACCCCGCCTGGGAGCGGGGCCCGCCCTCAGAACTCGCGGGCCGCATGGTCGGCCAGGTCCTGCGCGCACTGACCACCTTGCCCCGCGCTCCGGTTCCCGACGGCTCCCGCGTCTCCGCGACTGCGGCCCGTTCCCGCTCGACCACCACCCCCACGGGCGCCGCCCCCGGCCGGGCCGCGCCCGCGGAGCCTGGCGTGCCCGCGCACCGGCACGTTGCCGCGGCCTCTGGCGCGGGCAGCTGTCGGGGAGGCAGCGGCTTTCACGGAGTGGCCGAGCATGTGACGGCGCCTCGGCCGGGATGGCCTGGCCGAGGCGCCGTCGTGGGTATGTCTGTTGGTGTGTCGTCGGGTTAGCCGATGGTCAGGAAGCTGTTCCAGCCGTCTTCGTCACGGCCGGCCGCGGGGCCGAGTGTGGCCGTTCCGCCCCAAAAGAGCCACTCGTTCCCGATGGTGTCCACGGACCAGACATCCGGGATGCCGTCTCCGTTGGTGTCCGGTGATCCGAGGAGTATGGGGACCTCGGCGCGGCTCCAGCCGGTCGTGGCGTAGGTGCTGTCCGCGCCGCCTTCGGACTTGGCTGCGGACTCGAGTGAAGTGAGGTCCACGCCGCCGTTCGTCCCTGCCTTGCCCTTGCGCAGGACGAGTCCGCGGTCGTGGTTGGCGTCGTCACGGAAGAGCAGGTCGGGGATCTTGTCGCCCGACACGTCGCGTACGCCGACGATGTCGCGCGGCGCCCAGTTGGCGGCCATCTTCTTGTACGAGAGGAAGCTCGATCCCGTGTAGCCGGAGAACGTCCAGAAGCCGCCGGCCGTGTCGAGGGCGAAGAAGTCCGGGAGGCCGTCTCCGGTCACGTCCTCGGTGGCGACGATCTGGCGGAACGTTGCGGGGTCCGGTGCGCCCGCGGGGAGGAGGACCTCCATACGGCGGCCGATGTCGAACTGGCCGGTGCCGATCCCTGGGTAGACGTACAGCTTGCCGTCGGGCATCCGGGCCACGAGGTCGGTGAGGCCGTCGCCGGGGTACCAGTCGGTGGAGTGGGCGATGAGGGCCGACTTGCCGGTCGTGGAGTCCTTCCAGTAGCCCGCGGGGGCGGGCCCGCCGTTGTCGACGGCACCGGGGAGGTAGGCGTCGGTGTCGCCCTTCTCGTCGCCGGCGTAGGTGCGCAGGTTGCCTTCCTTGTCGATGGCGAGGATGTCGGGGTGCCGGTCGCCGCTGACATCGCCGGGGCCGTCCTGGCCCGGCTTTGGTTGGACGTAGAAGAGATATGCGGTGTGGGGGGAGATGTTCCCCGCCTTGCTGACGGTTCGGATGTAGAGGGTGTTGGGGCCCGTGGTGTTGATCTGAAGCTTGAGGGTGGCCAGGTCACCGCTGGTCGGTGTGGCCTTCTGGTCGAACAGGGGTCGGTTCAGGCTCCACTGGTACTCGCGGATGTCCTCGGCCTTGGCGCCGCTGCCACGAACGTCGACCGCCTGGTCCTTCGTCCCGGCGTAATCGACGCTCCAGTCGGGGGGCGGCGGGAACTGGACGGAGCTGACGGTAGGAGCGGGCGGGGCGACGTGGTCGACCGTGAATGTGCACCAGCCGCTGCTGCCGGAGTCCAGGGGGCCACTGCCGGTTGATCCCAAGTTGTCTGTGTCGACTGTGCGGGAGAGCCAGTAGTACTTATGGCCCGAGGTGAACTTGTCCCAGGGGACTTCTGCGGTGACCACTCCGTCGCTGTTGGGCGTGGGTGTTTGGTTGTAGATCTGCTGCCCGCTGGCGGCATCCCACACCTCGATCTGCACGGTCTTGAGGGTTTCGATGCCGTCACGGTCGGTCGCCTTGACCTGGAAGGTCACGTTGGTCTTGCCGATGCTGGTGCCGGCTCCGCTGGTCAGGCACGGGCCGCCGGGGAAGGTCTGCATGTTTGCCGCGATCGGGATGTCCGGCGGGTGGTTGTAGACGATGTCGAGGTACGGGGCGGTCTCGCCGTTGGCGATGAACTTCTTCCAGTAGTACGAGTCCGACTCGTTCGGCGCGGCGAATCCCAGCGACAGAGCGCCCCAGCCGCTGTTCGCGGCGTCGGTGACCAGTCCCTTGATGTCGGGGGCGATCCAGTTGTCCGGGCAGGAGCTGTTGTAGCCGTAGCCCGCCATCTCAGTGGCGACCTTCCGGTTCCAGTAGGCCCCGGTGTTGGTGTTGTTCCAGGTACTCGACGAGGAGATGTACGGAGTCGAGTAGATGTCCATCGCCTTGCGGTCGCAGGACCACGAGTACGTCTGAAGGGCGTAGACGGCTGCCGACTTGATGGCTGCGCCGTAGAGCTCGCTACCGAAGTCGAAATTGAAGATGGAGCGGGATGTGCCGCCTGTCGTGGACTCATATCCCACGCGGGCTTCGTTGGTGCCGCTCGCGTTGTAGTTCTGTCCGTTGTAGAAGCTGGAGTTTCCCTCTGTCTTGTACAGCAGGGTCCAGGCGTGCTTGTGTCCCTTGAAGGACGGGTCCACGAAAACCGGGTAGACGGTTTCCGGCGCGTTGAGCAGCGAGCCATCCGGTATCAGGGAGAGCACGCCATCGGCCAGAGCGACCTTTGCGACCTTTACGCGGGCGCCCTCCGCGCCCGCCAGCCCGGGCAACCCCAGGGTGGGGTGCTGCCCGGCGACCTCGGTCGCCTTCCAGGCCGGCGCATTGTCGGTGGTGGCGACCTTGCCGGAGGAGTCCCACATCAGCGGGGACGGGGAGCCAGCTATCTCCTCGCCCGTGTCGTTGCGTGCGCTGACCGCGCCGGACTCGGTATCCAGCTGAAACGCCAGGTCGGGCGAAGCCAGCCGGTACTTCAGCTCACCCAGCAGGGGGTCTGCCGCAGCCTGCTTGTCCTTGATCACCAGGACGTGGGAGTAGCCGCCGTCCTGGGCCGTGAGGAGCAGGTCGATGCCGGGGCGGACGTTCTCGTACAGCGCCCGGGGTCCGTCGATGACCGGCTCGGGCAGGGCTCCGGGCCAGCTCACCACGAGGTCGTGGCCGTCCGTATTCATCCGCACGAGATCGGTCCAGGGCGTACCGGGAGTGTCCTGTGTCAACGACGCCTGGGTCAGGGACGCGCGCGTCACCCCTCGCGAAGCACGCTTGGTGCCGGCGCTGAAGACGGTTCGGCTGTTGACCGCCTTGGCGGCGAAACCGCCTTCCACTCGCTCCAGGCGGGTGTCGATCGGCTTCCACTGACCGTCCACTTTCGCCCGGATGGCCGCCGAGTACACCTTCTTCCGGAACGAACCACCAGGTTGCGCCCAGGTGGTGGTGTTCGCGCTGCGTTCGGCCGTGACCTCGACTTCCTTGCCGCTCTCGTCAGCCAGTCGCCGGGCCTGCGGTGCGGCGATGTTCGCATCGTCTCGGGTCGCGTGCGTCTTGGGCCTTCCCGCCCCGAGGTGCACGCCAACTGGTACCGCGACGGCGACCGCTAGCAGTGCAGCCAGCCCGCCCAGGCTCCAGCGGCGCCGGAACCAAGGGCGCGGCGGCACAACAACTGCACCACTTTCAGCGGCTGTTGGTGGACTCGGGTCCACGGATTCGCTGACAGACATGGCTGTACTTCTCCCCCCTCAGGGCGCGGATTTCCGCGACCCTCGGCACTCACGCGTCATTGTTGGCTGCTCGCCCGAAAGATGAACGGCGAGCTCCCCGCCCGCCTTTCACGCACAGGATGCGCGAGCCGAGCATGAACCATCCCTCCGACATCTTCACTCCGGAACCAAGTCGCTGGATTGGCATTTAGGGCAGGTTTGCACCGGTTATCCCGCGATATGGGAAGCGTAGGGTGACAAAGCCCACATAGGATCTGGGAACCATAGCTTTTCGTCTCCATGGGCCGCAGAATCAGCTGGCTCATTGTCAGTTTCCTGCCGCCCGTGTGCCATAGCCGCAGCGGCAGCTCGTGGGGGGGTCCACATGTCGCCGTTCTCGGCGCATAATTTCCGCCTGCCCGGAAATAGAAAGGCCCGCGCAACACGCGCGCGCCTTGCCGGGCGGACAGGCATCGCACTGTCCGTGCTCCTGGTTGCGTCCCTGCTGCCCACCCAGGCATGGGCAGCGCCGCCCGGGAACCGCAGCGGTGTCCAGCTTCCCGATCTGCAGCCGGATCTGAAGGCGAAGCTGGACAAGGTCGCGGCGGCCAAGCTCGAGGGCTGGGACGGCAAGGCGGCCGAGCCGCCGCAGCAGTTCGAACCGTCGAACCAGACAGTGCCGAAGAGCGATGCTCCCGTTCCGGTCCCGTTGACGCCTGGCATCGTGGACAAGCCTGTGCAGGTCGGCAACCTGCCGATCAGCCTCGACAAGGTCCAGACGCAGCCGAGTAGCCCTCCTGCCGCCATTCCTTCTGGAACCTGGACGGTCGAGGCCAGGGACGATGCCGCCCGGACTCTCGGGCTCAGCGGCGCACTGATCAAGGTGACACCGCCCGCAGAGGGATCGGCTCCCGCCGATCTGGTGCTGGATTACACCAAGTTCAAGGACCTCTACGGTACCGAGTGGGCCTCTCGGCTGAGGCTCAAGATGTACCCGGCGTGCATCCTCGATGTCCCAAGGCCGTCGGGCTGCGACGTCACTCCCACGGACGTTCCGACCAGCAACGACCCAGTGACCCAGACCGTCCGAGCGACTGTCGACCCGACCGTCACCCCCACGCAGGGTCTGCGCACCATGGCGCTCAGCAGCGGAGCCAGTGAGCCCAAGGTTCTGGCCACCAGTGACGGTGCCAGCGGCGCCAGCGGCACCTACACGGCCACCCCTCTGTCCCCCACCGGTGCCTGGACTGCTGGCGGCAGTGGCGGCGGGTTCTCGTGGGCCTACCCCCTGAATATCCCGGCACCTCCTGCGGGCCCGGCACCGCAGATCGCGTTCTCGTACTCGTCGCAGGCAGTGGACGGCAAGACGTCCGTGACCAACGGGCAGGCATCTTGGATCGGCGACGGCTGGGACTACAACCCGGGCTTCATCGAGCGCCGCTTCCGCTCCTGCGCTGATGACCGCGAGGCCAAGCCGAGCGCACCGAACAATGACAAAGCCAGCGACAAGAAGAAGTCCGACCTGTGCTGGGCCGGCGACAGCGTGGTCATGTCGCTGGGCGGATCGGCGACCGAGCTCGTTCACGACGACACCACCGGGCAGTGGATCCCCGCCTCCGACGACGGTTCCAAGGTGGAGCGCAAGACCGGCGCCACCAACGGCGCCCAGGAGGGTGAGTACTGGGTCGTCACAGCCCGCGACGGCAGCCGCTACCACTTCGGCCGCCAATCGATCGGTGCTCACGGAGACGACGGGCGGAGCAGCACCGACTCTGTGTTCACCGTTCCGGTCTTCGGCAACCACACCGGGGAGCCCTGCCACAAAACCACCTTCGCGGACTCCGCCTGCCAGCAGGCATGGCGCTGGAACCTCGACTATGTCGAGGACGTCCACGGCAATGCCATGATCATCGACTGGGCGAAGGAAACAAACCGCTACGCCAGGAACGAGGCATACAAGGAGAAGGATTCCGCCAAGGTCGGCTATGTCCGCGGTGGGTATCCGGTCCGCATCCTCTACGGCCTGCGCTCCGACAACCTCGAGGGTGCCCCAGCAGGGCGGGTCGACTTCACCGTCGCGGAGCGCTGCAAGCAAGAAGATGGCGTCAAGTGCGGTGACGCGCAGTTCGAGTCCAAGGACTTCGGTGACAAGCAGGCTTGGTGGGACACCCCGTCCACCCTGAACTGCAAAGCGGACGCCGAAAACTGCTACATCGGGTCCCCCACCTTCTGGTCCCGCAAGCGACTCACCGGCGTCACCTCGTACGCGCAGCGGACCTCCGGGTCCACCGCGCTGTCCAAGGTCGACCAGTGGTCGCTGACCCAGTCTTTCCCCAAACAGCGCACCGACACGCACCCTCCGCTGTGGCTGGAGTCCATCACCCGGATCGGCTACAGCGCGAACGGCACCCCCAGCGACCCCCTTCCGCCCGTCTCCTTCATCGCCAACGCCGTCGATATGCCCAACCGGGTGGCTACAGGCCCCGACGACAAGACGCCGGGCTTCGACCGACTGCGTGTGGAGACCATCCGCACCGAGACCGGAGGCGAGACATACATCGACTACTCGCCTCCGTGCCCTGTCGGCCGCGACCACCCTGCTCCAGACAAGAACACCAGCCGCTGCTTCCCCGCCCACTGGTCCCCGGACGGCGAACTGGAGAAGCCCCCGCTGGAGTGGTTCAACAAGTACGTGGTCGACAAGGTCATCGAGAAGGACCGCGTCGGCCGCCAGCCTGATGTCACCACCTCCTACGACTACAAGGGCGACACCGCTGCCTGGGCCAAGGACGACGACGAGTTCACCAAGCCCGAGCTGCGCACCTACAACCAGTGGCGCGGCTACGCCGAGGTCGTGACCACTCGGGGTGTTCAGTCCGACCCGGGCGGCTCGCAGGCGGCGGAGGCGTCGCAGATCCTGACCCGCTACTTCCGTGGTATGTCCGGCGACGCCAGCCGCGCCGAGATCACGGTCAAGGACTCCACGGGTACCCGGGACTTCGGAAAGGACCTGCGCCAGTATCAGGGGCAGCCCTTCGAGACCATCACGTACGAGAAAGCGGGCGGCAGCGTCGCCTCGCGCGTCCTCACCGAGCCCTGGAGTCAGAAGACCGCGACTCGCAAGCGGTCGGGCACCACCGACCTGGAGGCGTACCGTTCCGGCACCGCCCGCACCGACACGATCGAGACGATCAGCGGCGGCGCCACGCAGATGAACCGCACCTTCTACGAGCACGAGGACGTCTACGGCCTCGTCAAGACGGCCCAGATCGAAGCGGTCGAACCCGACGGGAAGACCGTAGGCCAGACGTGTACGGCCACGTACTACGTACACAACGCCGCCAACAACCTGATCGGCCTGCCGAGCGACCTCAAGACCACCGCCGGTGACTGCGCACACAAGGACACCGGCGCGCTGATCTCCGCCTCCCGCACCTCCTACGACGCGCTCGACGCCTTCGGCGCCGCGCCCATCAAGGGGCTCGCCCGGCAGGTGGAGACCAACGACGCAGCCGGCACCAGCTGGATCACCACCGCGCGCACGGAGTACGACGGCCTCGGCCGCCCCGTCAAGGTGCTCGACACCGCTGGCAATCCGGTGACCACCGCATATACCCCGGCCACAGGTCCCGCGTTCTCCACGACCAGTACCAATGCGCTCGGGCACACCACCACGACCAAGATCGAACCCGGTCGTGGCACCCCTCTGGAGACCACGGACGCCAACGGCCGCAAGGTCACGACCGAGTACGACGGGCTGGGCCGCTCCACTGCGGTGTGGACGCCCTCGCAGAAGCCGGGCACGGACAAGGCCGCCTTCAGCTTCAGCTACCAGATCAAGGAGAACCAGCCCCCGGTCGTCTCCAGCGGCACGCTGCAGGACGACGGCACCTACACCAAAACGAATACGATCTACGACGGCCTGCTCCGCCCGCGCCAGACCCAGGGCGAGGCACTCGGCGGAGGCCGCCTGATCACGGACACGTTCTACAACGCTAACGGAACCGTCCGGCAGACCGACAACGGCTACCACGCCGACGGCGCGCCGGACGAGAAGATCTTCGTGCCGGAGTCGGTGACCGGCGTCCCCAACTCCACTCAAATCGCCTACGACGGTCGCGGTCGAGCGGTCCGCAGCACCACGCTCCACCAGGGCGCGGCCCAGTACTCCTCGACCACGCAGTACGGGGGCGACTGGACTCTCACCCGCTCCGCCATGGACCCGGCCGGAAAGGCCCCCCTCTCGGGCAGCCGCACCGCACGGACCTGGACCGACGCCCTCGGCCGCACCAAGGCCGTCGAGTACGCCACGTCCACCGACATCGGCAGCACCACCTGGAACAAGACCGAGTACGCCTACGACCTGCGGAACAAGCTGACCTCGGTCAAGGACGCGGTCGGCAACCAGTGGATATACGGCTACGACGCCCGCGGCCGCACCATCTCCACCACCGACCCCGACACCGGCCAGTCGACCTTCGGCTTCGACAAGCTCGACCAGCAGATCTGGGCCAAGGACTCAAGCGGCCGCGCCCAGTACACCGTGTACGACGCACTCGGCCGCGCGACCGAACTCCACGACGACACCGCCACCGGCCCCCTCGTCGCGTCCTGGACCTTCGACACCCTCACCGGCGCCAAGGGCAACCCCGTCGCGTCCATCCGCTACGTCGACGGCGTCCAGTTCAAGTCCGAGGTCACCGGCTATGACGCCGAGTACCGGCCCACCGGTTCACGCATCACGATCCCGGACACGTCCGCGGCCACGCTTCCGGCCTCGGTGAAGGACATCACGAAGGGCTTCGTCGGCAGCTACGAATACAGCACTACGTACACGCGCACAGGCAAGGTCCAGTCGACGACCGTCCCCGCCACCCCCGGCGGCCTGGCGGCCGAGAAGCTGATCACCCGCTACGACCGCGACGGCATGCCCCAGAGCCTGTCAGGCCTGAACTGGTACACCGCCGAAACCGTCTACAGCCCCTTCGGGCAGGTCCTGCAGACGGCATCCGGTAGCGCCCCGAACCGATTGTGGACCACGAACCGCTACAACCCGAGCACCGGACAGCTGACCCAGTCCACCAGCGACCGGGAGACTCCCGGCCCCAACCGCATCAGCGACGTCTCCTACAAGTACGACGTCGCGGGGAACATCACCTCGGTCGCAGATACGCGCGGCGACGGCACCACGGACCGCGAGTGCTACGGGTACAACCCGATAGGCCAGCTCACGAACGCCTGGACCGGCAAGACGTGCGCCGGCCCGACGCTCACCGATGTCGCCCCCGGGCCAGACGGTGACGGCTTCTGGCAGGAGTACGGGTTCGACTCCATCGGCAACCGCACCAAACTCATCGACCACGACCTAACCGACAAGGCCAACGACGACGAGACCACCTACACGTACGAGGGCCCCCAGCCACACGCCCTGACCAAGGCAGAGAAGACCACCCGCAAGCCCGGTGGCCCCACGGTCAACTCGCTGTCCACCTACACCTACGACGCTTCCGGCAACACCACGAAGCGGACCGTAGGCGGCGACACCCAGACCCTGAACTGGGACCGCGGCAACAAGGTCACCTCCGCGAGCAGCCCCGGCATCGGTGCGGTGGCCGTGACCGGCCTGTCCGGCAAGTGCCTCGACGTCGAGAACGGCAATCCCGCGGATGGCACCGCCGTCCAGCTGATGTCCTGCAAGGAGACCAAAGCCCAGCAGTGGCGCCTGACCGAAGGCACCGTACGGGCTCTGGGGAAGTGCCTGACCGTTGACAGCGGCAAGGCCGTCATACGGGCGTGCGACAGCGCAAACGAATACCAGAAATTCAGTTCCAGCAACGGCGCTCTGTCCAACGCGAAGACCGGCCAGTGCCTCGACGTTGCGGGAGGCAACGACGCCGACGGCACCGACCTGATTCTCTGGGCCTGCACCACCAATGCGACAAACCAGCAGTGGAAGTTCGCCGACAACTCGACCAAGTACGTCTATGACGCTGACGGAAGCCGACTGATCGAGGAGAACGGTGCCTCACGGACCCTCTACCTCGGCGAAGCCGAGATCACCGTTAACAAGGCCGGCCAGGCCCTGGACGCCACCCGCTACTACAGCAGCCCCGGCGCTCCCACGACGGTCCGCCGCACCAACGGCAAAGCGACCGGACACAACCTGTCGTCCCTGCTCGCCGACCACCACAACACCGCCACCACCTCCGTGGACATGGCGGCCGACCAGGCGGTCACCCGCCGTAAGTCCGACCCGTACGGCAACCCTCGTGGAGCCGATCCCGGCAACTGGCCCGGCAGCCGCACTTTCCTCGGCACGGGCATCGACGACACCAACACGGCCCTGACTCACATCGGGGCCCGCGACTACGAATCCACCACGGGCCGCTTCATCTCGGTCGACCCGATCATCGACATCACCGACCCGATGCAGATGAACGGCTACACCTATTCCAACGGCAACCCGATCACCTATTCGGACCCAACGGGGCTTTGCCAGGGGCGCGATCCCCATGGCTCCGGGTGTTCATTTGTCACACCCGGGAAGGATTACGTCACCCCTGACAACCCCGCCACTGATCCGGTCCGAGATAGTAAGGGCGACGGACCAAAGGGAAATTCTGGCCCCAGCAAGACCGGAAATAGGTGCGGATTCTGGTCAAAGTGCAACTGGGATAAGCGGGTCGGTCAGGCCAAGAAGTTCTGGAACGAGAACAAGGTCGTAATCGTCTCGGTCACGACCGAGATCGTGGTCGGAACCGCATGCCTGGCGGCTGCAGGTGCAGCAGGCGTGGCGACTGGGGGTATCGGATTCGCAGCCGCCGCCGGCTGCGGAGCCCTCGCGGGAGCTGCCGGTGCGGCGGTCGCCAATGCGATGAACCCCAATGCCGACCACAGCACCATGGGCGTGCTCGGAGACATGGGTAATGGCGCCCTCTGGGGCGCAGCCGGCGGTGCAGCAGGCGCTGCCGCTGGCCCCCTTCTCGCAGCCGTGGGCAAGGCGATCGGCAAGGGAGTTGGCGCCGCGATCTCCAAGATCGGCTCCAAGCTCGGAGGCGAGGGTGGGTCGTGTGCCGTCGGCAACAGCTTCGCCTCAGGGACCCTCGTCCTCATGGCCGATGGGTCCAGCAAGCCGATTGAGGAACTCGAACCGGGCGAGAAGGTCCTTGCCACCGACCCCGAAACCGGTGAGAGGGTCACCAAGGATGTAACTGCAACGATCCTCGGCGAGGGTTCAAAGAACCTCGTCGAGATCACCGTGGCAACGGCAAATGGCGCCGAAGTCATCACTGCAACCGACAAGCATCCATTCTGGGTGGTCGACACAGCTGAGTGGGTCGACGCAACCGATCTCCAGCCCGGACAGTGGCTCCAGACCAACGCCGAGACGCACGTCCAGATCACAGCCGTCAATCGGCACCCGGCCGAACACGCAACAGTCCACAACCTCACAGTCGCAGACCTCCACACGTACTATGTGCTGGCAGGTGCCGTACCAATCCTCGTCCACAACTGTGGGGGTTCAATTGCTACGCATGCCGATAGCTGTCGCTGCGCTAATGGTGCACCCCAGAGGATGGCCGTACAGGAGCATGAAGTAGGCCGCTTCGGAGATCTTGACGGCAGGGCTCGAGTGGGGGACAATCTCACGCCCAATCACATTCCGCAGGCCGCCTCGAAGCGCATTCCGAATTATCGAGATTTCGCGGCGCACATGATGACGGATGCCGACCATAAGATGACCCGCACGTACGGCCCTGCGGGCAGAAAGACTAAGCGACTCGATGCTGGGCTTAGCTTCCGACAGGTTCTCGCAGCGGACTTCTTGAATCTTCGGGCAATCGGGCAGGCGAACCATGGGGACCCTGGATACTTCAACGACGCAATATCAGGCATGATGCAGTACTACAGAGCCAACTACCCACATCTGCTGTAGCGAGGTGTTTAGTGATCAGCGATCAGGTTCGGGAATTTCTGCGGCTAGGCCGTCCGCTGCCCTCGGAGGAAGACGACTCCGAGGATGGTGACGCGGCATTTGAGGAGATGACTCAGGCGCTACACGCGATCGAGAAGCCCATCACTAATGAAGAGGCCATGCTCCTCATCGAGTGTTTTGGTGATGACGAATGCTTCGGATTGGCTTGGACGCTGCTTCATATCGTGGAATCGGCCCCATTGCCACCGGTCACCTCCCAGCCGCCGGCCGATTCGAACGTCTGGATCTCTAGGCTGTGGATGCGGTATCAGAATTCGTTGGGTGACTAGCTGGCAGTTTTTCGGTTACGCAAGAATCGGCTGAGGCTGATCTTCGAAGCCCCGCCGGGTTCCAAGCCCGGTGGGGCTTCTGGGCGTTTGACGGCAGTAGTTTCGTCAGCCGGATGGGGAGAGCGCAGGGCGCCAGGCAACGCCAACAAACGAAAGCGGCAGGAGGGGTTGTGCCGCTCTCTCCTCGCACACAGCGCCGATACGCGCCAGCCAGATGGAGGGGGGCAGAGGCTCCCGCCTGACGCTTCTCCTGTCTTGCGATCGCTGCGGCCTGGCTCGAAATCGTTGTTCTGGGCGCCAGCGCAAGGTGGGCCCGGCCGGCCGGAAGGGTTACATGGCCGAGGATGAGACGTTGAAGTCCGAGGAGTACGGCGGGTCGCATGAGGGGCGGGTAGTGGTGCTGCTGGTCGACGGCACGGTCTTCGAGCCGGTGTACTTCGACTCGAGTTCCGTGCCGTCCGGCACGGTGGTCCGGCACGGGAGTGTCTATGACGGCTCCGACCTACCCACCCGGCCCCGGGGCGCGCGCTTTCGCAGGCGGAGTGCGCCTGTGGCTGGACAGGCCAGGACCACCCCGTGGACTGGGAGGAGGCCGCCAACCGGCCCTTCCGTGAACACGGGAGCACGACAGCGGGCCGGTGCCTGGACGACTGGGACCAGCACACCATCGCTGTAGGCGACACCACGGTCCCTCTCCCCCCGCTGAGCTGCAATCACTGCTGGACAACGTCACCGACGCGATCGAGAATCTCGCCAAGGACTCGCCGACCGCCGCGGTCAAAGCCGCCCGCACCCTGGAAACCATCGCCCAGCGCACCGCCTACTGGCCCGCCCACGAGGCAAGCGCCCAAGACCCCGAGACAGTGGCCGCCGCCCTCGGCCTCAACGTCGACGAGACCCGAACCCTCCTCGCCCGCTTCGGAGGCTGGAGCCCGTACCGATGACCTCCCCCTCCCGGTTCCGCGCGCGAGACCACTTGCCCGCGGCACCGGCAAGCCGCCCATCCAGCGCCGCGAGGAGCCCAAACCGCCCCGGCTACCGGGCGGGCTCGTAGACCACGGTGGTCGTGGGGCAGTCCTCGGCGAGCCCGAGGAGCGCCTGGCGCTCGTCCTCGTCGATGGCCAGGTCCCAGCGCAGCTTCGTACCGACCCACGTCGCGGCATAGGTGCAGTGGTAGGAGCCGTCCGAGGGCAGCCACTCCGCCGGATCCTTGTCGGCCTTGCTCCTGTTCGACGCGGCGGACACCGCGATCAGCGTGTCCGGCGACGCCTGGTCGTTCGCGTACGCCTCCCGCCGCGCCGCGAACCACTGCACCTGCTCCGAGTCGTACACCTCGGCCAACGGAACGAAATGGTCGACGTCGTCGTACGCGTTGCGCCAGGTGCCGCCGGTCAGCTTGCAGCCGGCCGCGACCTGCGGCGCGGTGAGGGCTTCGGCGAGGATGACTTCCTTGCGGGTGTCGCAGCCGTCCCCGGCGTTGATGCCCTTGTTCCAGTGCTTGTACAGGTCCCGCTTGTAGCCCTCGCGGTGCTCGACGGCGACAGGGAGCCGGTCGATTGCCTCGAACAATGACAGCGGATCCCGCACCCTGGCCGCGCCCGGCACCCCGCCAGCGCCGCCGATTCCGTACCGGGTAGAGGAAACCTCTTGTGTGGCCGAGGTGTTGGCGACGGCCGGGGGGCGCGGTGGAGAGGAGGGGCAGAACTGCGAGGGCGAGCGCGGGCAGGCCATTGCGGGGCAGTTTGTTGATCAAGCTTCGGGTTGTAGCCGGATCTGCTGTGGGTCTGGAAGGGGGTGCCGGGGCAACTCACCCGGCCGGGTGGCCTGATTCACCGGGGAAACGGATCTTCTTCCCTGCGTTCAGGCAGAGCTCTGCCGGCGCAGCAGGGTCAAGGTATGGACCTGCCGTGTCGGGGACACGGTGCCGGATTCCGCCGCCGGCGTGTCGAAGCGTCGGCGAGTGTCTTGGCGGCCGTAGGGTGGCCGTGGGCTGAGGGAGCCCCCGTTGTGCGTCGTTCCGGATCAATGGCGCAGCGTGTCGAAAGCCTTGGCGTACCCTCACTCACGACTGGTCCATGGCGTACCTGAGTTGATTTTTCAGGCAACTACCTCTTGCTGAGATCCGGCAGCAGCATCCACGAGGAGTTGTTGCGCAATGCGCGCGAACGATCACGTCAATGTCTGCCGCCGCTACACCGGTGAGACCTGGGCCGGCGCGAAGGCCCGGATGGAACTGCTTCCCGTCGGCAGCCCGCCTATCCCGCGTCCCGCAGGCCATCAGGAACTGCTGGAGGCACTCGTACTGCGTGCCCTGCTGGAGTTCCCGACCACGTACACCACCAGTCCGCTGTGGATCACCCGGGTCATTCCCGGCGAGGACTACTGCGCCATCCGGTTCGCTCCCGACGCTGACCCGCATGCCCTGACCGACATGATCTCCTGGGGCCTCTTCACGTCCGGCGACGCGGACAGTCTCGGCGGGATCACGGGAGTGCGGATCCTCGCCAGCGGCCACAACCGCATCGACGTCGGATACCCGAACAGCACCGCGCGGATCCGCCTCGAAGGCGTCCCGCAGCACGCCTGGAAGGAGGCGGAAGCCCTTCGCCGGCTCGCCGCCACAGCGGATGACGCCGATGTGCCCTTCCGGTTCAGCGGCCCGACCCGTGCCGAGAAGGCCTTCGCCGACGAGCACCGGTGGCTCGACGAAGCGTGGGGAGAGTCGGCTGCACTGGGCAGCGCACTCCTGCGGCGCCTGATGATCTTCAGTTCCGGAGCCGACTGGCTCGACATGGCCGCCTTCACCAAGCACACCAACACCTACGGATTCCGCCTCATCTTCGCCGCGGACCACTGGAAGGACCACGACACCCTCATCGCAGATCTCACCCACCCCGTGTACGGGATCGCCCTGACCGAAGACATGCGCAGCTGCGGCTGCCGGTACGGGCAGGACGACTGCCGCATCTGGTTCGACGCCCCCGGCAGTGCGAAGGGCCGCCTCGACCTGCAACTGCACCGCGTCAACGCGACGTGCGACATCGCGGAGTACCACCACGCCATCACCTTCATGGGGGCTCAGCAGGCGGAGGCCTCCCGGGTGACCGGCCTGGGCCCCGATCCCCAGATGCCCTGTGAACCGAAATGCCACGGCAGGCACGGAACCGTTGACCGGCTGCGACGAGCGGCGGCCAGCCGAACTGCCGAACGCAAGGCTCTGCCGATGACCAGCAGGCTCGTCGACACCGCTCGCTGAATCTGGCCCGTGCCACAGGGGCGAGGCACGGGCCCGCTGGCCCCCGGCACGAGCAGGTGGCCAACCGGCTCCGAGGACGACCAGGGGCCGATCAAGGCGGCGGCCCCCGTTGAGTTCGAGGACGCCGCCATCGAGCTCGATCGGCGCGACGTCGTGCTGGGTGCTGGGAGGTGTGACCGGACCCCGGGGGATCTTGGTCGATTCCTCGATGAGCAGGACTCCCGATCGCGGATGTTCTCGTTCCCGCGCTCCAGCGCAGGCAGCGCCCGGCGGCGCTGCGCGGAGCGGGCGCGTGGTGTGCCTGGTGTTGGTAGGCCGACCACGACATTTCGGTGCGGGTCAGGAGAGCGCTGCGCAGGGCGGTGGTGGCGGTCGGTGCCCAGTGCTGGGGCGCTCTCGCTCGGCGTCAGCCGGCCCTGTATCCAGGCGCTGACGGCGGTGCCGGTCGAGTGTAGGTGCCTCTCACGTTGTCGTGGTGAGGTGTCTGGATCTCGTTGGCTGCACCAGTAGGAGCCGAGTAGTTCCCAGATTGAGCATGAGTTACATCACTTGAATGGCTGTCGCCGTTGGGTGGTACGGGTGTATGAATCCTCATTTGATATCCCAGAAAGGTGCTTTCTCGTCTGCTGGCGGTGGATCAGTATCCAGGCGAAATTTTGTGCGAGAGCCGTGAAGTAGATAGGACAACCCCACTGATCATCGATGTGGGGGATTTCCGTGCGAAGAGCGCGACCACTTGTACTATTTGTGGCATTTGTCTTGGCTGTTCTGGCCGGGACGGAGCAGGCTGCACTCGCGGTGAACCGTTGGGATACCGCCCGAACCGGCCCAGGTGCCGGTGAACTACCGGAACAGGGCTGGGGATCGGCGCGAGGCCGTGGCCATAGTGCCCCCGGCGCCGCGACAGATGCCGCTGCCGGAGGAGGGCGCAGCGGTGCGCTGAAGGCAGCGGGTGAGCTGGCCCCGGACACCGGTGCCGCCTCGCTTCGTTTGGGTGGCGTGCCTGGGCCGGCCCGGGTGCCGTTCGTGGAGGTGCCCGCACCCAAGCCGGCGGAGCGGAAGGGCTTCGACGCGAAGGCGAGCACCGAGGTGCTGGGCAAGCGCACCGAGCGCGGCCGCACCTTCGCCAACCCGGACGGCACTTTCACCAGCCGCTTCTACAACGAGCCCGTGAACTTCCGTGCCGCTGACGGGACGTGGAAGGGAATTGACACCAGCCTGTCCCGCCCCCCGGCTGCCGCGTTCAGCACGTCCGTGACCGGACCGGGCTGGGAGCCCCGCTCGACCGAGGACAAGGTTCACTTCACGGAGTACGCGGACGCCGTGCCCGCGGTGCGTCTTGGAGTCGACGCGAAGACCTCTCTCGGCTACGGCATCGAGGGCGCAGGACACTCTCAAGGCCGTGTCGACGGGAGCCTGATCACGTATCCGGACATCCGCCCTGACGCGGACCTGGAACTCCTGGCGGGCAGTGAGTCCGTCAAGGAGACCCTGGTCCTCAAGAGTGCGAAGGCGCCGACCCAGTGGCGGTTCCCGCTGGCGCTGACCGGGCTGACTGCGAAGCTCGACGGGCACGGCGGAATTTCCTTCAACGACTCGGCGGGCCGACAGAAGGCGTGGATGCCGGCCGGGTTCATGGAGGATTCCAAGCGGGCACCGAACTCCAACGAGGGCTTCATCTCCTCGGGCGTCACGTACGACATCGTCCAGGAGGGCTCACGCCAGGTTTTGGTGGTCACGCTCGACCGCAACTGGCTCTCGGCCCCTGAGCGGGTCTTCCCCGTGAAGGTCGATCCGTCGGTTACCGGCGTCCAGGCGGCGTCCGGCACCTACGTTGAGTCGCCTTACAGCCAGAACTTCGCCAGCGACACCGTCCTGAAGGTCGGTACGTACGACGGCGGAGCCCACAAGGCCGCCTCTTTCTTGAAGTTCAACGGCCTGGATACCACGCTCAAGAACGCCTGGGTGCTGGACGCCCGACTCGCGCTCTACAACACCTGGTCGCAGTCGTGCACGCCGCGGCCGGTGACGGTCCACGAGATCACCTCCGACTGGTCCGAGACCACTACCTCCAGCTACCCCGGCCCCGCCACCGGCGCGGCCCTGGGCTCGCAGTCATTCGCGCACGGCTGGCGCCCGGAGGGCACCACGACCTGGGCATGTGCTGCGGCCTGGGAGTCCATTCCGCTGGGTTCGGCGGGCCGGCAGCTGGTCGACGACTGGACACACAGCCGCAAGCCCAACTACGGCCTGGCGGTGAAGGCGGCAACGGACGACTCCAAGAGCTGGAAGCAGTTCGGCTCTGACGACTACCCGAACGGCAAGCCCAGTCTCGACGTCACCTGGTCGAAGTACGGCGCGAGCTACGGCCTCGGCGGCTTCGTCACCCCGATGACGGCCACGACCGAGGGCACGTTCAAGGTCACCGTCACCAACCAGGGCCAGCAGACCTGGCCTAAGAACAGCAACTTCAAGCTCCGCTACCTCCTCTACGACGGGGCCGGTAACCCGATCAGCGGTGCGGACAAGGTCCGCTGGACCGACATGCCGCAAGACGTCCCCCCGGGGGCCTCGGTTACCCTCGATGCCAAGATCGCACCGCTGGCGCCGGCCACGTACAACCTCGTCTGGACCATGGACGAGTACGGCGTGTCCACCTTCACCAACGACGGCGTCCCCGGTTCCGCGATCAAATTCGACGCGGTCAACGCCCCGCCCTACCTGACGGTGGCGTCCCCGCCCAGCGGCACGCTGGTCGACACCCTCACGCCGATGCTGTGGGTGGCCGCCGCGGACCGCGACCGTTACCCGAACCCGTTGACCTACCAGTTCGAGCTGTGCGAGGTCGAGGGCAGCGACACCCGCAAGAACTGCAGAACCAACACGGCCTCCGCCTCGCAGAGCTGGACCGTGCCCACCGGCTGGCTGAAGTGGGCCAAGAGCTACGCCTGGTACGCGTACGCCAGCGATGGCAAGGACGCCTCCGCCCGGACCGCGCCTTCGCTGTTGACCACCCAGGTTCCGCAGCCTGTCATCACCTCCCACCTCGGCGGCGCCACCGACAGCGGCCGCGCCTTCGACGAGCGGACCGGCAACTACACCACTGCCGCGACCGACGCCGCCGTACCCACGGTCGGCCCGGAACTCTCCGTCACCCGCACCTACAACTCCCAGGACCCCCGCCAGACCAGCGCCTTCGGTGCCGGCTGGGCCACGCGCTGGGACATGCGTGCCACTGCTGAGCCCGACGCAAGCGTGGTGATCACGCTCGCCGGCGGCAGCCAGGTCCGCTTCGGCCGCAACGACGACGGAACCTACAGCGCCCCGTCCGGCACCACCGGCCTTCTGACCACCGTCCCCGGCGGTGGCTGGACCCTGCGCGACGCCAGTGCGTCCCTGTATACGTTCGACGCCACCGGCCTGCTGACCAAAGTGAAGGACGGGCACGGTCGCGAGCAACTTCTCACCTACAGCGGCGGCAAGCTGGCCAGGGCCACCGACGCGCTCTCCCAGCGAGCGCTGGCCTTCACCTGGAGCGGCGGGCACGTCTCGTCCGTCTCCACCGACGCCGTCGGCCCCGGAGCTCCGGCGCTGACCTGGTCGTACACGTACGACGGCGACCGCCTCGCGAAGGTCTGCCCCCCGACGTCGACGACCGCCTGCACGCTCTACGAGTACGCGGGCGCCTCCCCGTACCGCAGCATGGTGCAGGACGCCGGACCGTCTTCGTACTGGCGGCTGAACGAGGCCGAGGGCGAGAGCGCGGGCAGCGAGGCGGTCTCCCGGACCGGCATGGACTCCGGCCACTACCGTGACGTCACCCTCGCCAGTTCCGGCGCACTGACCGGCACCGGCAACCGGGGCGCCTCGTTCAACGGCACCAATTCCTACGTCGAGCTGCCCCAATCGACCCTGGCTTCCTCCACCGTCTTGTCGGTGGAGCTGTGGTTCAAGACGGACAAGCCCGGCGGCGTGCTCCTCGGCTTCCAGGACTACCCCCTGGGCCCGACCAGCCCCGCCCACTACAACCCCGTCCTCGCCGTCGACGCGGCCGGCAAGCTCCGCGGCGCCTTCGAGGTCTCCAACGGCTATGTGACCCCCATAGCCTCCATGGCACCGGTCACCGACAACGCCTGGCACCACGCCGTGCTCACCAGCACCGGCACCAACCAGACTCTCTACCTCGACGGCCAGGCCCTCGGCAGCCGCACCGGGCCGGTCACCCACTCCGTCAAGACCTTCACCTACCTCGGCACCGGATACACCTCCGACGGCTGGGACGGCGGCGGCGCCAACGCCACCCGCTACTTCAAGGGATCGATGGACGAGGTCGCGGTCTACCCCCGCGCCCTTGACGCAGGTTCGGTCCGCGCGCACTACGAGGCCCGCACCGGCACCGCCAAACTGGCCAAGATCACCCTGCCGTCGGGCCGGATCGCTGGCCAGGCCGTGTACGACGGCGACACCGGGCGCGCCACCAAGGTGACCGACGCCAACGGCGGTACCTGGCAGGTCTCCGCCCCCCGCTACGCCGCCGGCTCCCAGGCCTACGCCGACGCGGTGCGCACCACTGGCCCGGTCGACTACTGGCGCCTGGGCGAGGGCAGCGGGGCCGTCGCGGCGGATGAGATATCCACCGGCGGCAACGGCTCCTACCGCGACGGCGTCACCCTCGGGGACGTCGGCGCCTTCTACGACGGCGACGACGGCGCGGTGACCCTCGACGGCTCCAACGGCGCCATCGCCGTCCCAGCAGAGACCCTCGCCGCAGCGACATCGCTGTCGGTCGAATTGTGGTTCCGCACCGACAAGCCGAGCGCAGTTCTCCTCGGGCTGCAGAACGTAGAGGTCACCAACACCACGCCCGCCATGTACAACCCGAGCCTCCTCATCGACGGCGAGGGCAAGCTGCGCGGCCACCTGTGGGACGGCTCCACCACGTGGCCGGTGATGGGCGGCACCAAGGTCACCGACAACAAGTGGCACCACGTCGTCATCACCGGCGGCGCCACCGGCCAGTCCCTCTACCTCGACGGCGCCAAGATCGGCTCCAAGACCGGCACGGTCAAGCCCGAGACGATGGCCTACGCCTACCTCGGCGCCGGCTTCTCCAGCGCGGGCTGGGACGGCCAGGCCAACGGCGTGCGCTACTTCAACGGCCAGCTCGACGAAGCCGCCTTCTACGCGAAGGAACTCGACGCGCAGACCGTCGCCGACCACTACAAGGCCCGTAACCGCCTGGTCACAGGCAACGGTGCCCAGTACCAGGGCACCGTCCTGGCCGACGCCCCCTCCGGCTACTGGCGCCTGGACGAGACCACCGGCACCCAGGTGACCAACAAGGTCGCCGCGACCGGCGGAACCGGCACCTACGCCAAGGCCACCCTCGGCTCCACCGGCGCCTTCGGCCCCGGCGACGGCACGGCCGCCACCTTCAACGGCGACGGCTACGCCGAACTGCCCCCCATCGGCATGTCCACCACGGACCTCTCCGTCGAGCTGTGGTTCAAGACCACCAAACCCGGCGTCCTCTACAGCGACCAGGAACGCACCCTGCCCGACCCGGGGGTGAGCACCTACACCCCCGTCCTCTACGTCGGCACGGACAACAAACTCCACGGCCAGTACTACACACTGAACACCAACGCCACCAACGTCTCGCCCACCACGGTCACCGACGACCAGTGGCACCACGCCGCCATCACCGTCCAAGGAGGCACCCAGACCCTCTACCTCGACGGGGCGCAGGTCGCGCAGGCCGTGACAAGCCCGATCAACCACCAGGCCAACAAGCGCACCTTCATCGGCGCCGGCTACACCTACGGCTGGCCCGCCAGCCCAGGCCACCCCTCCTACCTCACCGGCAGCATCGACGAGGTCGCGGTCTACCCGCGCCCCCTGACCGCCGCCCAGGTGAGCACGCACTACCAGGCCCGCGCCCAGGCCAGCGGCTCCTCGCTGTCCTCGACGGTGACGGTCACCGACCCCACCGGAGTGACAACCAGCAGCACCTTCGACGCGATCCGCGGCCAGCGCCGCACCGCCACGACGGACGCGGACGGCGGTGTCACCACCTACGCGTACGACACCGGCGGCTTCCTGCACACCGTCACCGACCCCAACGGCCACGCGACCATCACCGGCCACGACGAACGCGGCAACACGGTCTCCACGACCACCTGCCGCGACGCCAACTCCTGCTGGACCTCGTTCGCCGACTACTACACCAACACCAGCGACCCTCTGGACCCGCGCAACGGTAAGCCGACCGCCATCCGGGACGGCCGCTCCAACGGTCCGGCCGACAACCGCTACCGGACCACGACGTCCTACACAGCCCTCGGCCTGACCGACACCGTCACCCTCGCCGACGGCCGCACCACCACGACCACGTACACCACGGGCACCGAACCCGCGGCCGGCGGCGGCTCCACCCCCCCAGGTCTGGTCGCCACGAAGAAGAGCCCCGGCGGTGCCACCACCTCCTACGCGTACTTCGCCAGCGGTGACCTGGCGAAATCGACGGCGCCCTCGGGCCTGTCGACGACCTACACCTACGACGGCATCGGCCGGAAGCTGACCGAGACCCAGGCGTCCGACGCCGCCCAAGACGGTGCGACGACGTCGTACACGTACAACGCGATGTCGCGCGTGGCCACCGAGACAGGCCCCGGAGTCAAGAACGAGATCACCGGAATCACGCACACCGCGAAGATCTCCCGTACCTTCGACGCCGACGGACAGCTCCTCACCCAGTCGACGCAGGACACCACCGGCGCAGACCCCACCCGAACCACCACCTACCACTACGACGCCCAAGGCCTGAACGACAGCGTCACCGACCCCGCTGGGAACGAAACGACCATCGGCCATGACGCACTAGGCCGAGTCGTCAGCGAGACCAACCCTGCCGGCGACGTTGTCACGCACGCGTTCACCAAGCGAGGCCAGCTCGCCGAGTCCGTCCTGAAGGACTGGACGGGCGACCCCTCCAGCCAGACCCACGACCTGGTCCTGGTCTCCCACGCGTACGACCCGGCCGGCCGTTTGGCCTCGACAACCGACTCCATGGGCGCCACGACCACCTTCACCTACTACGACGACGGCCTGAAGGCCTCGGCGACGGCGAAGCAGGTCACCCAGTCCGACGGCTCCAAGAAGGACATCCTCCTGAATGCGGCGGTCTACGACGGCGCGGGCAATACGGTGTCCCAGACTGCGAGCGGTGGCCGCACGACGGCCACCACGGTCGACGCCACCGGCCGTGTCACCCGATCGGTCTTCGACCCGAACGGCCTCAACCGCGTCACCAACATCACGTACGACGCCGACGACCACATCACCGAGTCGACCCACTCCATCGACGCCTCCGGGAAGAAGGCCACCTCAACCACTGAGTACGACCAGGCGGGCAACGCCAAGAAGGTCACCGTCACCGACGGCACGACAGCCCGCATAACCTCGGGCACTTACGACCAGCGGGGGATGCCGCTGACGCAGGTCACCCCGCGCGGCAACACCACAACCAACCGCTACGACGTCCTCGGCCGCCTGGTCGAGACGACCGCACCGCAGGTGCAGGTCGAGGAGAACAGCGGTGCGGCCACGGCCGCCACCCCGAAGTCCCTCATCGGCTACAACACCTTCGGAGACACCACCAACGCCCGCGACGCACGCGGTCAGGTCACCAAGACGGAAACCGACCTCCTGGGTCAGCCCGTCGTCACCACCCTGCCCGACTACACCCCGCCGGGTGCGACCACGCCGATCTCGGCCGTCACTCGCACGACCTACGACAAACTCGGCAACGTCACCTCCACCGCGGACCCGCTCGGCCGCACGACGTACTACCAGTACGACCAGATGGGCAGTCTGATCCGCTCAACTGACCCCGCGATCACCGGCGCGCAAGGCCTCAAGGCTCCGGGCGCCCCCACCTTCGACGGCACCTCCACCGACCTATCCGGCGGCGGCGTCTCCACCTACACCTGGACCCCGACCGGCCTGCCGCTCTCCGCGACCGACCCGACCGGAGCCCGCACCGAATCCACCTACGACGAACTGGGCCGCAAGCTCACCGCCACCACCGTTGAGCGCAAGCCCACCCTTCAAAACCTTGTCTCCCGCTACACCTGGGATGACGCGGGCAACCAGACCGAATCCACCACCCCGGCAGGCCGCCGCACCACGGCGACGTACGACAAGGCCGGCCAGGCCCTGACTACCACCGACCCGATCGGCGGCATCACCCGCGCGGCATACGACGGCCTCGGCCGCCAGACCGAATCGACCGACGCCACCGGCCGCAAGACCGCCACCGCCTACGACGCCCTCGGCAAGCCCACCACCGTCACCGACTACGGAACCGGCACAACCGCCCTGCGCACGACCACCACCGAATACGACAACGACGGAAACGTCACTGCATCCGTCTCGGCAACCGGCGCGCGCCGCACCTACACCTACGACGCCCTCGGCCGCATGACCGCGCAGATCGAACCGGTCACCGCGACGGACTCGATCACCATGACCTTCGGCTACGACGCGGTGGGCCACCGCACACGCCTGACTGACGGCCGGGGCAAGACCACCACCTACACCTTCAACACCTGGGGCCTGCCCGAATCCACGATCGAACCCTCCACCACCCAGCACCCGGCCCTCTCCAGCCGTACCTGGACCAACGTCTACGACGGCGCGGGCCAGGTTGTCACCGAACTGCTGCCGGGCAGCGTCAAGCGGAACAAGACCTACGACGCCCTGGGCCGCCTCATCAGTGAGACCGGCTCCGGCACTGCCGCGGCCACCCGGCCGCGATCCCTCTCCTACGACCTGGCTGGCCGTTTGACTGGCGTCGCAGGCGACGGAGCCCTGGCAGGCAACACCTACGTCTACAACGATCGCGGACAGCCCCTGTCGAGCGACGGTCCGGGCGGAACCTCCTCCTATACCTACGACGCGGACGGCAAGATGACTGTCCGCACCGACGCCGCCGGCACCACCGGCTTCACCTACGACTCAGCGGGACGCCTGAGCACGACGACTGACCCGCTTACCGGTACCCAGGTCCGTAACACCTACGACGTGGCCGGCAGGCCGACCGCGGACGAGTACGCCCGCCCCGCCACCGGCGGCACGTGGACGATCGGGGCCAAGCGCTCCTACATCTACGACGACCTGGGCCGCCTCGCCAGCGACAACGTCACCAGCACCCAGACCAACGACGGCGTCGCCGGCACGGCTTACGAATACAACCTCGACGACCGCCTGACGAAGAAGACGACCACGGGCACCGCCGGGGCCGCCGCCGAAACCTACGGCTACGACCTCGCCGGACGGATGACCTCCGAAACCACCGGTGCCACCACCACTGCCTATGAGTGGGACAAGGCAGGCAACCTCACCAAGAAGGGCGACACCTCCGGCACCTACGACTCCCGCAACCGTCTCACGGCCTGGGGCGGCCAGACCTTCGACTACAGTGCCCGCGGCACGGTGCAGACCGTCACCGAAGGCGGCGCCAGCCGCCAGATCAAGTCTGACGCGTTCGAACGCACCATCAACAACGGAACCACTACCTTCACCTACGACTCGCTCGACCGGGTCATGACCAACAACGGGACTGCCTTCACCTACGACGGCGGCTCCAACGACCTCGTCAAGGACGCCACCTCTACCTACACCCGCACCCCCGGCGGCACGCTGCTCGCCAGCGCCACCAACGGGACCGCGGGCTCGGCCCGCCTGGCCGTCACCGACCAGCACACCGACCTGGTCGCCAGCCTCACCCCCGACGGCACGGGCGTCTCGTCCTCCCGCGCCTACGACGCTTCCGGCAAGGTGACCGCCACCAGCGGCACCACCCCGTCGATCGGCTACCAGTCAGGCTGGACCGACCCCTCGACTGGCGAAGTCAACATGGCCTCCCGCTGGTACCAGCCCGGCACCGGAGGCTTCACCAGCCGCGACACCTGGCAGCTCGATCCCAACCCCTCCGCCCAGGCCAACCGCTACACATACGCCAACGCCAGCCCCCTCAACGGCACCGATCCCACCGGCCACTTCGACCCGGATGCCAGGGGCTGGGGAGGCGGAGGACTCACGACGATTCCGAATATCGGCAGACCACCGGCCGGTCCGATCACGCCGCCTAGCAGGTGGAATGTATTCGGCTGGGGCGCACGGGCGGCCAGCAGGGTGCTGGGTGGCGTAGGGCTCATCATCGGCATTGTTGTCGACGCGACGCCCACATACGGTACGCGCTGCGAAGACGCGCGCCTGTATCCGCAGGGCTGCGGCCGTCCCCGGCCCAATCCTGATTCCAGGTACTACGTCGATCAGTACACCCAGTACTGTGCGGCTTCCCCCTGGGCGGAGAGGTGTAGCGGCGTCATTAAGACGGACGAGCCGGTCTACTACCGGGCGACCCGCAACGGGCGCGTGGCGATAGCGATTTCCGCGTCAGGTAGAGGAATCGATATGTGCATGCACAGCTGCACCCCACCTCCCCCTCCCATCGATCAAAACCCCAACAATGGCAAGCATCCTGTGCCTGCGCCGAAACACACCGCAGAAATTGCCACGGCCGCTGTGGCAGACGCCGCATGGGGCATTTCGGACGGGAGTGCGACCTATTCGACTGACTTCAGCGCTTTTGGCATCAAGGCGTTCGTCCCGGACTCGTTGTCCGATCCATTCTTGGATGAATCGCGTAGCCCGGGTGGCGATGCGTCGCGGTCAGATGATTGCGATGATCAAGCTGGTGAGAACGTGGCCGGAAATATCCGCTATCTGCCACGCGAGCGGTTCAGGCCAGGAAAGGATGGATGCCGAGCCACGGGTATAGTTGCCGACTTCGCGTCACCGGAAGACGTGCAGGACGGGACGAAAACGATCACCAAGTGGAAGCCTGACTGTGAGACGGGTGCCACAGTGGGGCCCTACCCGGCCGATTTCTGGAGCATCGCAACGTTTCCGCGAGCCGCGGCACGAGGGCACTTGGCGGGCTGCCAGTTCGGTGGATCCGGTTCTGACCTGCGCAACCTCGTCCCGCTGTACAACAATGCAAACTCTGTTGTTATGAAGGGCGTCGAAGACAAGATCGCGCGGCAGATCGTCCAGAATGAACAGCGCGTGCAGTATAAGGTCACCCCGATCTACCCGGTCAGGGTCACCGGGGTTCCGGACTGGGTGCACATGCAGGCCCGTGGAAGTGGCGGCATGAGCATCGACTGCTATATCAAGAATTCTCCAGTATCCGACAAAATATGCTCGTCCGAAGAATATGGTGGTGGTTCTCGTGGTAGCGTTCGATAGCGGCGGATTCGGCCCACGGCAGCGATATCGGTCGGCGAGTCGTGAAGCCTGGCAGTCGGTGGAATATTGGGCGGGCTTCGAGCTTCCCTCCGACTATAAGCACTTCGTCGATGGATTCGGCGATGCTGTGATCTTCAAGCATCTGTTTGTTGCACACCCAGAAGGATTTGACCCGCTTCTCAATTTGATGAAAGAGGAACGTAAGTCCTTCCTCGCCGGCTTCGAAGACCTACCGGACGAGACACCGGCCGCGAGCGTAGGCGCGGGTAGATTCCTGCCATGGGCCTATCACGACTTCAACGGTGACATCTGCCTTCTCGTCCCCCCTTCCGGAGGCAGTGGGGATTGGGCTGTGGCCGTTTCATTCCGCCAGTGCCCAGAGGTTCAGGTCTTCTCTGGAGGTGTCACGCAATTCCTTCAGGGCCTCGCGGACGGTGAGTTCCCCCGAGGCTGGCCGCGAGCCGGATTCGAGTGGGCTGGCGTCGAAGGCTCTCCCTTGATCTAGATTTTTAGATCGCCGAGAGGTGTTGCCCCGTGCTGGCTGTCGTAATGCGACTTCTGGCACGGGGCTTTCGGGATTACGGCAGTACTTCGAGGCTGGCGCGCGTCCAGTGGGGTGGCCGAAGTCGGTGAGGCGGCGGCTGGGATTGGCCTGGTGCTCGGGGCGTAGCCGTCCGGTCCGGCGTCGTTCGAGTGCCGGATGGCGTCCGGGGTCTACGTCGTGGCGGCGGCCGGCGACGCAGGAGAGGCCTTCGGTGAAGCCCGGGCTTCGATGGTGCGGGGGTGGAAGTGATGATGGTCCGCAGGTTGTGGGTGGCCATGGCTTCCAGCAGGGCCGTCAGCAATGGTCGTGAGGCGTTGGCCCCGCGGCTGTTCAGCCCGTTGCTCCTACCCCCGCGACGGCCAACACCCGGTGCTTGTGCTGCGGTGGGGGGAGGAGCGGCTACTTGTCCGAGTCGTCGTCGATGTGCAGCTTCTTTCCTGCCTGCCGGCAGCACCTGCGCCGGCGAGCGTGCTCCCGGTGACCTCACGTTCGCAGTAGCGGATGGGCCCGGTCGTACAGCTCGTTCGCGGCGCCGTTCTTCCGGTGCGGGCCGATCGCGGAGAGCATGACCACATCCCCACCCGTCTTCAGTCCCTGGCCGACGCAAGAGGCGATCAGTGGTGAGTCCCCGCGCTGCCCGGCCGTCACGACGATCGCCATGGGGTTCTGACCCTGCTCGACGGCTAGGACTTGTCCGGTCGATCATGTGACTACTTCGTGTCCGAGTCGTTGATGTGGACATGGGGCGGGGTGATCTGAGCGATGCCGAGTAGGAACGGTTGCGACCGTTCCTGCCGGTCAGCAACAGGCGTTGCGGCAGGTGGCGGGACCATCGGCAGGTGATCGACGGGATTCTGCACCGGGTGCGGACCGGCGTGCAGTGGCGTGACCTGTCTGAACGGTTCGGGCCGTGGAAGACCGTCTACGAACGCCACCGACTGTGGTCGGGCGACGGGACGTGGGAGCGTCTGCTCCAGCAGGTCCAGTCCGCCGCCGACGCGTCAGGTGAAATCGACTGGGACATCTCGGTCGACTCCACCATCGTGCGAGCTCATCAGCACGCGGCTGGTGCCCGCACCGATCCGCCGCCAGCACCCGCCTCAAAGGGGGCCGAACTGGCAGAACACCAGGGCGAGACCGCGTGGCTGAGCTTGCACGCCCGCCTAGGAGTTGTCGTCAAAGTGTCACGCCCACATCAGGAGCGATGCGAGGGTGACGGCTGCTTGGTAGGCCTGGGCGGTCTTGTCGTACCTGGTGGCGA